>NZ_JBWKZJ010000029.1:0-38702 GCF_059424365.1 Brevundimonas sp. GW456-12-10-14-LB3 | reverse complement strand
CCTCTACCCCCTGACCCCCGCCGACCTGACCGCCGCCGACGCCTATGAGGGCGAGGCCTATCGCCGGGTGCGCGTGACGACGGAGGCGGGCGTGGGGGCGTGGGTGTATGTGGCGGCGGAGGAGTGAGGGTGGGATTGCGCCAGATTCGGCCATTCACAAGAGCCCCCAAGGCTAAAAATTCAGCGTAGTGTCGTTGGACGTTGAGCACGCTTTGTCGTCAAAGTTAATGGGGTGGCAACCCGTGCGGGTGCTGCTAAAAAGCTTGCTAGTCTGAGGGGGAGCAATGAAAGAACCGCACACGGTAACCGCGCGCGTGCCGGTTATCCGCTTTAAGCAATGGTTGGAACAGTGGGACACGTTTCCTTATGGAGACGCCGCCCCCCGCCGCAAGCCGGACCAGTTCATGCTCATGTTCGCGATGCCGGCCGCGCAGCTTAGGCAACTCTGCGACGTGTATCGGCGCAGCCATGATCATGGTGGTCCTGAGGGTATCCAACGAGCTCGAGACGAAGCCCGGACTGCTCGCATCCGTGAATACGTGAAGTTCGGCTATCCCTACGGTGACCTGAAAGAACCGCAGCGCACCACGGACATGCTGGGACTTCGGAAGCCCGGTTGGCTACCCACTGCTATCGTGGTCAATATTCTCCGGCCAGATGATGAGCGCCGCGGGCGGAAACTCGCGGACCGACATGCAGTCGCGTTGACCGAACAGAACGGCAATTTCTTCCTTCAGATTCCAGACCAGACAGATCTCGACGAAGAAACCAGTCTCGCGCCGTTTGAAGTAATCGATGGCCAACATCGCCTTTGGGCATTCGACCCCGCGACTGGTGACCAAGAAATTCCCGACGACTTCTCATTTCCAGTGGTCGCCTTTGTCGGCTTGGACATCGCGTGGCAAGCGTACCTATTCTGGTCGATCAACGTATCGCCGAAGCGGATCAACCCCAGCCACGCCTTCGATCTTTATCCGCTCTTGCGAGGGGAGGATTGGCTTGATCGTGTCGGTGAACTCACGGTTTATCGAGAAGCGCGTGCCCAAGAGCTAACCTCAATACTCCAGTCCCACCCTGCCAGTCCTTGGATGGACCGCATCAACATGCTTGGCGAGAAGGGCGCAGGCACGGTTAGCCAGGCCGCTTGGATTAGAGCATTGCTCGCGACGCTGATGGCAACCGGGAGAGGCACCGGTCGAAGGGGGCTGTTTAGCGCTCCTATCTTGCCAGCAGATGAACCTCTTGAATGGTCTCGCGCACAACAAGCAGCGTTCGTGATCGAACTTGGGCGGCTGTTCATAGCTGAGGTTAAAGAGGGCGAAACAAAACACGCGTGGATCCGTGCATTTGGCGACGCTGAAAAGGCCTTGGCTGATCGGCGAAATCTTCTGAACCAAGACATGGGTATACGCGCGCTGCTCGGCGTCGCGAACGAGATCTTTTTCCGAAAGGCCTCCGATTGGAGGTTGGACGTTTGGCGAGAGTCACGGGTCGAAAACCCGGAAACTAGCCTTGATGACGTTACCGAGGCACTGGGTTCAATCCAGAAGGCACATTTCCACGGCTACATGGTCAGTCTGGCCAACGAACTCGCAAGCGCAGACTGGAGATCGTTTGACGGACCAGGATTAGAAAAGGAGCAAAAGGATCAGAAGCGGATCTATCGAGGTAGCGGAGGTTATGTCGCGCTCAGGAATGACACCCTAGAGACGCTTGCACAAAGCGAGGGCCCAATCGCTGTGATTGCTTCCGTCGTTTTGAGCGAACTGGAATAGCTAGTGAGCTCAATATCTGCAGCTTCGCTCGCCTTGGCTGATCGCGCTCATGTTATGGCGGCGATGGCCCAGTTCGGCGGCAAACCGATTACGCAATGGCTGGATCCGACCAAACCCGGTTACGACGGTGCGCTGCCCAAGCGTTGGCCCGAGTTTCAGGCCTTGGCCCCTGATCAGATCATCAAAATCTTAGCAGCGTCGGCACCAAACCACTGCATGGACGGCTGGTCATATGTTTCCAGATCGTTATCCGCGCTGCTATCGGGCGACCCCCACGCTGCACGCCACCTCGCTTATTATGCTCAGTTGAGAGCAGCGCTCAGCCTTCTCGCAAATTTGGGTGTCGGTGTAGTTGACGGCATCAACTTCGCCGTTGATGCTGAGGGAGCGATCATTCCGCTCGAGCCTAAGGCGGATGGCTCGCCTCCCGCGAAACGAGGCGAAGGGACGCACACGGCAGTCTGGGACTCCTTGGAGACTTGGAGTGCCAACCCGGTTTTGGCAGCGTCTTTCCTTCAACTGGTCCGGATACAAGGCGCGTCGCTCCATGACATTCTGAAGGAAATTTGGCCCGGATATGCGCCGGAAGCTGTCGCGTCTGGTCTGATCGCCAGTTGGGGTGCGGACCTCAAGCAAGGCCGCGATGACAAGCTGTCTCGCAACCGATCAAGCTACTATCCGACCGCCCTCAACAGTCTTCCGAATGCACCCGAAGAGCACATCGATTTCGTCGATAATTTTTGGGATCTGTTCCAACCGGCCGGGGCAAGTCAGTTTGACCGCGTTGATGCGTACCTAATTCGCCGTCTACTTCAGAGCCTCCACAATTTAGCTCACGATGGAATTGACTATCTCGCGGGCCAAATTGGAAAGGAATACGAACGCCTCCCAGCTCAAATCCAGGCTATCGTTCCGAAAGCCTTCTTGGCGATCCCGGAAGTTGATGATCGCCCGCTCATAATCTCCTTAGCGTTGAGATCAGGACCACAAGCGGGCCCGACGGAAATGCTTTCTCGGGCACTGCTTCTGTTGCGCCTCGCAACGGCATTTACGCATTCAAACATGGTTGATGCGGGTCTTCCTGTCGCAGAAGGTGCCCTACGTCCCTGGCTGGATGACATAGCGGTGGCCAGAGGATTTTGGCCATCAGCTGCGCCTCTCGATTTCTTGGGTGACCTTTGGCTCGACGTCGAGTACGAGCTCGTCGATTTTATGGACCTCAAGGCCGGTGTCGGTTCGGGAGGCTGGCTAAGCAGGGCGGCGAAGCGAATGCCAATTGTGTCAGAGGCAGAGCGCATCGGATTGTGGAGTTTAACCGCTTGAAGTACATGGGCTCAAAACGGTCCATGCTCTTGAACGGCCTCGGGGAAGTAATCGCCTCTAGCGCCCCAAAAGCAGTAGGATTTGCCGATCTTTTTACAGGGTCGGGAACCGTTGCCTGCCATGTTGCCGAGCGATTTTCTGTGCCAGTTCTGGCTGGTGACCTCCAGAAGTTCGCCGTTGCGCTTGCAGACAGCGTTGTCGGGCGGGTGTCAGCAGTTGATTCCGACAATTGGATCGACGGCTGGTTTTCTGAAGCTCGCATGTTCGCAGAACGATCAAGTTCTTGGAAAGAGGCGATAAGGATTCAGTCGCGTCTGGCCACCGGCGACATTGGCGGCCTTGCAGATGAAAGCCGAGAGCTGTGTCGTACCCATGAGCGACCCTTTTGCAGGGCCTACGGCGGCTGGTATTTTTCGCCTGCTCAAGCGCTTATCCTAGACGGGCTACGAGCCTCTTTGCCCCCGCAGGCCGACTTATCAAAGGTCGGCCTGGGTGCACTTATCTCAGCCGCAAGCACCTGTGCAGCGGCACCGGGACACACCGCTCAACCGTTTAAAGCCAACGAGACGGCAGGCCCCTTTCTTCGCGAAGCATGGCGAAAGGACCCGTTGAGCTCGGTGAGCCGTGTAGCGTCCGAGCTGGGACAGCGGTATGCTCTAACTTTGGGACAAAGTTCCATTGGCCCGGCTGCTGCGCATTCTCGAAAGCTCTCCGAGGGTTGGCTCGCCTTCCTAGATCCACCCTATTCAAGCGTGCACTACAGCCGCTTTTATCATGTGCTTGAAAGCCTAGCGCGGGGCACGGTCGGTGACGTGTCGGGAAGCGGTCGGTATCCAGCTCCTTCCGAACGTCCGGCATCCGACTTCAGCATTCCCACGAAAGCGCCTTCCGCATTCTCATCGCTGTTCGCCGAACTAGCTTCGGTAGGGGCGGATGCGATTGTAACATTTCCGGCTAACGGAGCGTCGACCGGTATTTCAGGCGACGATCTTCGAGATCTGGCTTCGGTTCACTACAGTATTGTCGAGGAAAAAGTTTCAAGCCGGATGTCGACCTTAGGTGGAAATCGCACCCACCGCGCTGCTCGACAGAATACCGTCGAGCTAATCTTGAGACTTTCCCCGCGTTAAGAGAGCCTGCTGTAGGGTACATTGTCCCCGCGTTCGCGCCGAAAGCGAACGCTTCGACCCGCCGCTATGCGTGAGGTTCCGTCTCATGCACTCCGCTTCAAAGGTCCTGCCCCTTTCCATACTCCCTTGCACCATCGCCCCGGCTTGATATGAGCGGCGCATGGCCAGCATCACCTATATCGAGCATGACGGAACCGAGCACGTGGTCGACGTGAAACCGGGGCTGTCCGTCATGGAGGGCGCGATCCGGAACAATGTGCCGGGGATTGATGCGGATTGCGGCGGGGCCTGCGCCTGCGCCACCTGCCATGTCTATGTCGACGAGGCCTGGCGCGAGGCGACGGGCAAACCCTCGGCCATGGAGGAGTCGATGCTGGACTTCGCCGAGGAGGTCGAGCCCAACAGCCGGCTGTCGTGCCAGATCCGGGTGTCGGAGGCGCTGGACGGCCTGGTCGTGCGCTTGCCGCAGAACCAGCACTGAGAACCCGCCCCAAGACCCCGTACTGAGGTCAGGCCGCCCGGCGCCTTTGTCGTCGGCGCGCGTTGCAGGACGGCAGTGTTTCCAAGGCCGAGTTTCCCCATGCGTCTGTTCGGATCCAAGCCCGCCCTGCCCGCCGATCGACGCGGCGAGGCTCGTCGCACCGTCAATGCGCGCGGCGTGGTCAGCGCGGCGGGGCTGGAGACGGTCTGCGTCATCGTCGATCTGTCGGACACGGGAATGCGGCTGAGGCTGGACCGCAGCGCGGCCCTGCCGGCCCAGGTGGTGGTGATCGATGTGGCCGAGGGCCTGGCCTATGAGGCGACCCTGGTCTGGCAAAAGGGGCAGGAGGCGGGTCTGAAACAGACGGGCGCCAAATCCCTGCGCGGCCTGGCGCCCGCCCGGCTGGCCGGGGCGCGCGACGCCTGGGTGAGGGCCGGGGGCCGCTAGGCCTACATCCCCGCCGGCATGGCCCCGGCGTTGATGGCGATCCGGCCGATCAGCCCCTTGACGATCAGGTCCAGGGCCGAGCCCTCGCGATAGTCGGCGGCGGCGACGAAATTGACCCGATCCTCCGAGATCAGGGAATAGACCTTCTTCTGGTCCTTCTCGTTCGAGCGCGGGTCATAGACGGCGATCGAAAAGCCGCCCTTGGTGTGCATCATCTTCATGGTCGGCACGTCCGTGTCGCCGTCGCCGATGAAGATCATCCGGTCGAAGGGGACCGGCCGCTGGTCGTCGGGGATGAAGTGGTTGATCCGCTCGTGCTCCCAGTGGTTCTTCACCCCCTTGTTGATGCGGAACAGATACTGGGTCTTGGTGGTGTAGTTGACGCCGACCGCCGGCCAGGCCGCCTCGCCCTTTTCGTCATAGACATAGTGGGAGGCGAAGACGTGGGTCAGGGCGGGCCGGATCGGCGTGCCGTCGATCATCTCCTCCAGCCCGGCCGAGACGATATAGTGTTCGATCTCCAGCCCGTATCGGGCGCCGAAGGCGTTCATCCGGTCGAACCAGCTGAGGTCCTTCAGACCTTCGAACAGGGCCACCGCCTCGCCGTGGCGACGCAGGGTCTCGCGCGTCACCGGGGCGCCGTTCTGGCGCGCATGGTGCAGCATCAGCTGCATGTACATCAGTATGCCGTCGCCGTCGGCGTCCTTGGTCAGGGCCTCGGCCTCGCCCCAGAAGGCGCCGACGTCCATGCCCACCGAGGGGATGAAGCTGACCTCCTGCATGTTGCCGCGCGCCAGGGTGCCGTCGAAATCATAGATCAGGGCGGTCTTGAGCGGGGGCGCGGCAGAGGGGGCGTCGGCCATGGGCGAGGTCCGGAAGAGCGGCAGGGAACCCCGCCCTCTATATCAGCCGGCCTCCTGCGTCGATCTCCGCCTCTGACCGAAGGTCGGGGCCGCCGCCTTCTGCTCGGCCCAATAGTCGGCCCCGGTGGTCGGTTTGAACATGGTGCGGGGCGTGCCGTCCTTGGCCACCACGGCGAAGGTGTTGGTCGAGGCCTGATAGATCAGGGTGTCGCCGTTCGGCCGTTTCACCGTCTCGGCGTCGCCGGGCGGCCGGGTGGTGAAGGCGGTCACCTTGTCCAGATAGGCTTCGGCCGAGGCCGCGCCGAAATCGGCGCCGTTGCGCGCATAGAGGCGGGCGATCTTGGCGTCCACCGTTTCCCGGCGGCTGGCGGTCAAAACCGGCTTGGCCGTTTCCGCCGCAGTCGCCTCGACCGGCGCGGACGACGGATCGCCGGCCCCGACGGGCGCCGACGCCGTTCGATCGCGCGTCTGCACCGCCGAACTGTTGTCGCAGCCCGCCAGACCCATGAGGCCGCACAGCATCAAGCCAAACGAGACCGAAACGGCCCCTCTCATCCTCAGCGCGATCATTTTCCCCTCCGATACCCGCTGAAGGCGACGTAAGCACAACTCGATTGTTCGCACAATGTTCTTTTTCGATCGTCTCGACGCCGTCGCCTGAGACCGCTAGAGCGGGGCCATGGACATGCGCGCGCTTACCGACCGAAAGGTGCTGCTGATCGTCGGCGGCGGCATAGCGGCCTATAAGGCGCTGGAGCTGGTGCGTCTGATCGCCAAGGCGGGCGGCGAAACCCGGGTGATCCTGACCGAAGCGGGGGCCGAGTTCGTCACCCCCCTGTCCCTGGCGGCGCTCAGCGGCCATCCGGTGCGGTCCGGCCTGTTCCATCCGGACGACGAGACCAGCATGGGCCATATCGAGCTGTCGCGCTGGGCCGATCTGATCGTCGTGGCGCCGGCGACGGCCGGGCTGATCGCCAAGGCGGCCAATGGAATCGCCGACGACCTGGCCTCCACCACATTGATCGCCACGGACAAGCGGGTGCTGCTGGCGCCGGCCATGAATGTGCGGATGTGGGAGCATCCGGCGGTCCAGGCCAATATGGAACGGCTGAAAAGCTTCCCCGGCTTCCACGGCGTGGCCGTGGTGGGGCCCGACGCGGGCGAGATGGCCTGCGGCGAGTATGGACCCGGCCGAATGGCTGAGCCGGCGGCCATAGTGGAGGCGATCCAGAACCTGCTGACGGGCCCCAGACCTTTATCCGGACGAAGGGCGGTGGTCACGGCCGGCCCCACCTTCGAACCGATCGACCCTGTGCGCGGCCTGACCAATCGCTCCAGCGGCAAACAGGGCTACGCCGTCGCCGCCGCCCTGGCCCAGCGGGGGGCGGAGGTGACGCTGGTGTCCGGCCCCACGGCCCTGTCCGCTCCGCCCGGCGTCACTCGGATCGAGGTGGAAAGCGCCCTGGAGATGCAGTCGGCGACGCAAGCCGCCCTGCCGGCCGACATCGCCGTTCTGTCGGCCGCCGTGGCCGACTGGCGGGTGGACACCGTCGCCGGGGGCAAGATCAAGAAGGGGCCGGGCGGGCCGCCGACCCTGGCCCTGATCGAGAACCCGGACATTCTGGCCGGGGTCGCCGCGCCGGGACCGAACCGGCCCGCCCTGGTCATCGGCTTCGCCGCCGAGACCACCGATCTCGAGGCCAACGCCCGCGCCAAATTGTCGAGGAAGGGCTGCGACTGGATCGTCGGTAACGACGTCTCGGACGAGGTGTTCGGATCCGACGGCAACGCCGTTCTGCTGGTCACGGCCAAGGGCGCCGAGGCCTGGCCCCGCCAATCCAAGACCGCCGTCGCCGCCGCCCTGGCCGACCGTATCGCCGACCACTTCAAGAGCGCCCAATGACCGACGCCGTCTCCGTTCAGATCCTGCGCCTGCCCCACGCAGAGGGCCTGCCCCTGCCCGCCTATGAGACGGCCGGGTCGGCGGGCATGGACCTGCGCGCCGCCGTGCCCGAGGATCAGCCCCTGACCCTGGCGCCGGGCCGGCGCGCCCTGGTGCCCACGGGGCTGAAGATCGCCCTGCCCATGGGCTATGAGGCCCAGGTCCGCGCCCGCTCGGGCCTGGCCCTGAAGCACGGGATCATCTGCCCCAATGCGCCGGGCACGATCGACAGCGACTATCGCGGCGAGTGCGGCGTCATCCTGGCCAATATCGGCGATGAAGACTTCGTCATTCGCCGGGGCGAACGCATCGCCCAGCTGGTGATCGCCAAACACGAACGGGCGGACTGGATCGAAGTCGAGACCCTGGACGACACCGCGCGGGGCGCGGGGGGGTTCGGATCGACGGGGCGGTAGGGCTCACCTGAAGGCGGGACCACGGCCTCAGGCCGGCCTTGTCGGAGACGGCGCCGCCCCGGCGCGCTGATCCGATTGCGCGCCGCTCAGGCCGTCGCGGCCAAGGCGGCCTCGCCTCGCACGGCCGCCTCCAGCGCCGAGGCGAGGCGCGCCGGGTCGATCGGCTTGGTGACGAAGTCGTCCACCCCCACCGTCGCCCAAGCCGCGCGATGGGTCTCCAGGGCGTTGGCCGTCAGGGCGATGACCGGCGTGCCGGCATTGGGCCCGTCCGAGCGAATGGCCCGCGTCGCCGTCAATCCGTCCATAACCGGCATCTGCATGTCCATCAGAATGGCGTCGAACCGGCGCAGGGCCGCCGCCTCCACAGCCTCCTGACCGTTTTCGGCGAAGGTCAGGACACACCCCATGGGCTCGAGCAGCAGGGTCACGATCCGACGATTCACGGGGTGATCGTCCACCGCCAGAATGTCCAGCCCGTGTGCGAAGGTCGAGGGTGCGCTGACCGCCAGGGTCGCCGAGGGGGCGGCGGCGATCCCCATCGGCAGATCGACCGTGAAGATCGAGCCTTCTCCCAATCGACTTTCGACCGACACGGACCCGCCCATCAGCTGGGCCAGTTTGCAGGTGATGGCCAGGCCGAGGCCTGAGCCCCCGTGCCGGCGCGTCACCCCCGCGTCGACCTGTTCGAACACGTCGAAGACATAGGGCAGGCGGTCGTCGGGAATACCGCATCCGGTATCGGTCACCGCGACGGTCAACCGGCCCAGGGCGGCGTTCCAGCGGGCGCGGACCTCGATCCGTCCCGTCGCCGTGAACTTGACGGCGTTCGAGACGAGATTGAACAGGATCTGTTGCAGCCGCAGCGGATCGGTCCGCACGTGGCGCGGCAGATCGTCAGGCAGGGAGACCTCAAAGGCGACGCCGGCGGCCTGCGCCTTGGGCGCCCACATCCGCTCGAGAGCCTTCAGCTTGTCCACCAGATCGACGGGCGCCTCTTCCAGCTCCATCTTTCCGGCCTCGATCTTCGAAAAGTCGAGAACGTCGTTCAACAGGCCGATCAGAACCTCGCTGGCGTCCTTGAGCATCACCACGTGCTCTTTCTGCGCCGGATCGAGCTGGGACCGTTCCAACAGATTGGCCGAAGTGACCACCGCATTCATGGGGGTGCGGATTTCGTGGCTGACCACGGCGAGGAAGTCGGATTTGGCGGCGCTGGCCACCTCGGCCCTGCGGCGCTCCTCCTGAGCGCGGTCGTTGGCGATCTGAATGGCGCGGTTGGTCTGTGAACTCTGCCGCACCGCGACCAGCAGATGGGTCATGTACAGGACGCAACCCACGGCCACGAGAAGATCGGTAGGCTGGCCCAGGACATAGCCGTGGATGACGGGCAGGGCCAGAAAATAAACGACGGGCGGCGTGGCGGCGCTGATGAGGATTTCACGCTCATGATAGAGGTGTATGGTCACATGAAGCAGCGCCCCTGCGATTAGGATGCTGCCGAACACCATCTGGGACCCACCCCCGTCCGCCCACAGATAGGCGGCGATGGCGGAATAGAAGACGCTGTTGACGAACAGGCTGATGCAGGCGGCGATCCTGAGCCCCCGCGAGGGCGTTCCCCCTCCCAGCCTGCGGATGGCGCCGAAGACGATCCAGTCGGCCGACTGTCCGGCGAAGACCAGCGCCAGCCAGATCGCCGGCCATTTCGATGGCGCTAGCGCCCAGACGGTGCAGGCGATGAAGACGGCGAAGCCGACCCTGACCTTAATCTCGCGTTGCCTGGCCTCGGCGATCCGTGCGTAACGCGCGTGCATTCTTGTGTTTCTCCCGGCCTGCAGCATGCACGGGATTCCCTAACCGCGGCTTTCGCCGGGCCGAGGGACACTACCTAGGGTCGGAGGGTCGCCCCTGCGCGTCTCACACCTTGGACAGGATCAGGGTCCCGTTGGTGCCGCCGAAGCCGAAGCTGTTGGACATGACGTGGGTCAGCTCGCCCTCGTGGCGCTGACGCAGGATCGGCATGCCCTCGAAGGCCGGATCAAGGGTCTCGATATGGGCGCTCTCGGCGGCGAAACCGTTCTGCATCATCAAGAGGCAGTAGATGGCCTCTTGAGCGCCCGCCGCGCCGAGCGAGTGGCCCGTCAGGGACTTGGTTGAGGAGATCATCGGCATCTGATCGCCGAAGACGGCGCGCACGGCCTCCATTTCCTTCGAATCCCCGACCGGGGTCGAGGTGCCGTGCGGGTTCAGATAGTCGATCTTCGGATTGCCGGCCTGTTCCAGCGCGATCTTCATGCAGCGCTGGGCACCCTCGCCCGAGGGGGCGACCATGTCATAACCGTCGGAATTGGCGCCATAGCCGGTGACCTCGGCATAGATGGTCGCGCCGCGCGCCTTGGCCCGCTCGTATTCCTCCAGCACCACTATGCCGGCGCCGCCGGCGATGACGAAGCCGTCGCGGTTGACGTCATAGGCGCGCGAGGCGACCGAGGGGGTCTCGTTGAAGTTCGACGACATGGCGCCCATGGCGTCGAACATGTTCGACATGGACCAGTCGATGTCCTCGCAGCCGCCGGCGAAGACCACGTCCTGCTTGCCCCACTGGATCTGTTCGACCCCGGCGCCGATGCAGTGGGCGGAGGTCGCGCAGGCTGAGCTGATCGAATAGTTGACGCCGCGCATCTGGAACCAGGTCGACAGCACGGCCGAGGGGCCTGAGGCCATGGCCTTGGGCACGGCGAACGGTCCGATCCGCTTGGGCGAGGTCTTTTCCACCGTGGTGGCGGCGGCCTGAAGAATGACCTGGGTCGAGGGGCCGCCCTCGCCGACGATCAGGCCGATGCGGTCGTCCCGGATTTCCTCGGCCGTCATGCCCGACGACTTCAGCGCCTCTTCGAAGGCGATATGGCCCCAGGCCGTGCCGTTGGCCAGGAAGCGGGCGGCGCGGCGGTCCACCAGTTCCTCCCACGGGCCGATCTTGGGCGGGGCCCAGACCTGGCTGCGGAAGCCGTATTTGGCGTGATCAGGCGCATGGACGACGCCCGAACGGGCTTCGCGCAGGGACTGGGTCACCTCTTCGGCGCCGTGGCCGATGGAAGAGACGATGCCCAGGCCGGTGACGACGACACGACGCATGGTGTTTCCTTACTCTAGCTTCTCGACCCTGGGGGTCTTCCGCGCTGTCCGCGGTTATATAGGTGTTCAGGCGCCCGCCTGCTCGTCCTTGGCGGCGCCGAAGAGTCCCACCCGCATGTCATTGCAGGTGTAGATGACCTCGCCGTCGGCCTCCAGCACGCCGTCGGCTATGCCCATGACCAGTTTGCGATTGATCACCCGTTTCAGGTCGATCTTGTACACGACCTTCTTGATGTCCGGCGTCACCTGGCCGGTGAACTTGACTTCGCCGACGCCGAGCGCTCGGCCGCGGCCGGGCCCGCCGATCCAGCCCAGATAGAAGCCGACCAGCTGCCACATGGCGTCCAGACCCAGGCAGCCGGGCATGACCGGATCGCCGATGAAGTGACACTGGAAAAACCAGAGGTCGGGATGGATATCCAGCTCGGCCTCCACATAGCCCTTGCCGTGGGCGCCGCCGTCGGCCGTGATCTGGGTGATCCGATCGAACATCAGCATAGGCGGCGCAGGCAGTTGGGCGTTGCCGGGACCGAACAGTTCGCCGCGCCCGGAGGCGAGAAGGGCCTCGTGATCGAAGGACGAGGGATATTGGGACTGGGTCAAGGCGATTCCGTCAGGTCTGCTGTTGCCTGCGGGTTACACGACCGCGCCGCTTCGCTCAACAGCGGCGGTCATCGACCCTTCAGCCTCGACCGGTTCCCGCAGGCCGGTTGGCGTTGCATAGCGCGCGTTGCTGGACGCCGAAGACGGCCCTTTCCTGAATCCAGCCGCGCAGGCGGCGCGCCCGCACCCGGCACCAGCCGTCCTCACATTCGTCCAGCGACACCAGGGACCGGGGCGACAGGCGCGCACGGACCGCCGAGGCCTGGGACTTGCCGGCGTGGATCATCACCTCTTCGGCCGAGGTGTTGAAGACATAGCGGCGGCCGGAAGAGACGGTGCGGTGAATCCAGGCCACGGCCCCGTCCGGATCGCAGATCTTTCGCCATTCGGTCGTCTCGGCGATCACCTGGACCGGCAGGCCGGCGGCGCGATACTCCCACAGGATCGGATAATCCAGCCCCGGCCCCTGGCGGGCGCGGACGTGGGAGGACTTCAGCGAGATCCAGCGCGGCACCTCCAGCCCCGTCGGGGTGGGGCGCCCATCGGGCATGGTCGCGCCGGCGCCGGCCATCACCCCCAGGCCCAGAACGGCCAGGGCGACGGCGGTGCGGCGTCGCAGGCTTTGGAAGATGGCGGCGGCTTTGCTAGACACAGTTGGAACGACCCGTCGCGCGGGCTTCGATCCTGAACCATCGCCCGCTAACCAAGGCCCGCAATGTCCGTTCGCAAGCTTAAGGTCGTATTAACCAGACGCCTGCCGGACGCGGTCGAAACGCGGATGCGCGAACTGTTCGACGCCGAGCTGAACCTTAAGGACCAGCCGATGGACCGGGCGGCGCTGGAGGCGGCGGTTCAGCGGGCGGAGGTCCTGGCGCCCACCATCACCGACCTCATTGACGCAGACCTGATCAACGGCGCCGGCGAACAGCTGAAGATGATCGCCAACTTCGGCGCCGGGGTCGACCATATCGACGTCGAGGCGGCCGTGGCGCGCGGCATCATCGTCACCAATACGCCCGGCGTCCTGACCGAGGATACGGCCGACCTGGCCATGAGCCTGATCCTGGCCGTCAGCCGCCGCATCGTCGAAGGGGCCCAGGTGGTGGCCGAAGGCCGTTTCGAGGGCTGGACCCCGACCTGGATGTGCGGGCGCAAGCTGTGGGGCAAGCGGCTGGGGATCGTCGGCATGGGCCGGATCGGCCAGGCCCTGGCCCGTCGCGCCAAGGCCTTCGGCCTGCAGGTGCATTATCACAATCGCAAGCCCGTCTCGGACCTGATCGCCGAGGAGCTGGGCGCCACCTATTGGGACGACCTGGACCAGATGCTGGCGCGGATGGACATCGTCTCCTTGAACTGTCCAGCCACACGGGAGACCCATCATCTTCTGTCGGCCGAACGCCTGGCGCGGCTGCAGCCCCATGCCATCCTGATCAACACCGCGCGCGGCGAACTGATCGAAGAGGCGGCTCTGGCCCAGGCGGTGGCGGCGCGGGCGATCGCCGGCGTGGGCCTGGATGTATTCGAACATGAGCCGGCCATCCATCCGGGCCTGATGGGCCATCCCAACGTCGTCCTCCTGCCCCACCTCGGTTCGGCGACGCTGGAGGCGCGCCAGGACATGGGCGACCGGGTCATCGCCAATGTCATGACCTTCCAGAACGGCCATCGCCCGCCCGACCGGGTCATTCCGGCGATGCTTTAGGACCTGCGATTTCACAGGACTGTCGGGGGGGCCTCACACCCCTGTCGAAAACGCCGATCACTGGAGGAACCGCCGCGATCAGGGATCGTTTCGGCGGCCTGTAAGGGAAGCGTGCGTTGGACTCCTACTATTGTATCGTCAACCTGCCGGGTGTTCCGGTGCGTGACATCTGCGTTCTGAAGGCCGAGGACGATCGCGCCGCCGACCGGGCCCTGGCCGATGTGGCGGCGACTTGGCCGGGATTCGAAACTCTTTGCCTCTATTGCGGCGAGCGGCTGGTGACGGTGCTCAGCAATCCTGCCCTGGGCTTCGCCGCTCCCCTGCCCGAGTTGGCCCTGGACGACGTGCGGTTCGAAACCGCCGCCTGAGTCGGACAAATCAGCCGCCGCAAACCGGGCATGCGGGATCAGGCGCGATCCGCACCGTTCGCGCCGTTCCCGCCAGGCCGTCATAGATCAGCAGCCGCCCCTGAAGGCTCTGACCCGCGCCTACGATCCATTTGATCGTCTCCAGGGCGGCCATCGAACCGATCACCCCCGCCAGGGCGCCGACGACCCCCACGCGCGCGCAGGTCTCCGCATCCGGCGGAACCTCGGGCGTCAGGCACTGATAGCAGGGCCGACCCGCAAACACCCCCACCTGACCGCTCCACCGACCCAGGGCGCCCGAGACCAGGGGCTTGCCCGCCGCCACACAGGCGGCGTTGACCGTATGGCGCGTGGCGAAGTCGTCGGTCCCGTCCAGAACCAGATCGAAGTCGGCGATCAGGCGCGCTGCGTTTTCGGGCGTCAGACGTTCGGCGAAGGTCTGGATCGCGACATGCGGATTGAGGCCGGCCAATCGGTCCCGCGCCGCCTCCACCTTGGCCCGACCCACGTCGGCGGTGGCGAAAAGGATCTGACGCTGAAGATTGGACAGGGCCACGACGTCGTCGTCGATCAGGCCCAACGTCCCGACGCCCGCCGCCGCCAGATAGAGGGCGGCCGGCGCTCCGACCCCGCCCGCGCCGACGACCAGGACGCGGGCGCGCTTCAGCGCCTGCTGCCCCGGCCCTCCGACCTCGGCCAGCACCAGATGGCGGGCGTAGCGTTCCACTTCATCGTCAGAAAAGGCCATGCCCGTCTCTAGACCGTCGGCGAGGGCGGTGGAATGGCGCGTGCGGCCCCGTCAGCGCGTCCCGTCGAGGGCCAGACGGGCGTCGGCGATCACCTGATCCACTTCGAAGGCCACTTCCGACAGGGGCCGCGTCCCGGCCAATCGGGCCAAGGTCGGTTCAAGACTGGGCAGGGGGTCGATCTGGGCCATGGCCCATTGCGGAAAGAGACGCCGATCCACCGGCGTATCGACCAGGATCCGAATATTCTGATGACGGCGGTCGGCCGCCAGCCGGCCCATCAACCGCTCCAGATCAACCCGCTCGCCTTCCAGCAGCTGGAAAAATCGGTCCTGATGCCGCAGCAGGAAACCGGTCACGTGGTCGCGCCGGTTGTTCCGATCCGAAGCCCCGATGATGTCGATCAGGGGCAGAAGCCCGGCGCCCGCGTCGCCCACGGCGTCGCTGACATAGAAGATGCGGAACAAACTCATAGGGTACTCATACGCTTAACAACTCGACCGACGAAAATGGCTCTAGGAGCGAGAGGGTTAACGAAGCCCCCTTGGTTCGACCCATCGCACACTGCGGCCGGCGCCGCCCTCGCTTAGGTTAAGGCTGACGGACGCCGGAACCTCTGCGGTAGCCAGGTAAGGCCAAGGAAATGTGACACACCCCTCACCAGGCGAACGAGGCTTGATCGCGACGGGCCGCCGCTCCATCTGCGGACCATGACCCAATCCAATTTTCCCGACTGGCACGGCACCACAATACTGGCGGTTCGCAAAAACGGCCGCACGGTGATCGCCGGCGACGGTCAGGTCTCGATGGGACCGACCATCGTCAAGGGCGCGGCGCGAAAGGTGCGGACCCTGGCCGGCGGCAAGGTTCTGGCGGGGTTCGCCGGGGCGACGGCCGACGCCTTCACCCTGATCGAACGCCTGGAGGCCAAGCTGGAGCAGTACCCGGACCAGCTCGCCCGGGCCTGCGTCGATCTGGCCAAGGACTGGCGCACAGACCGCTATCTGCGGCGGCTGGAGGCCATGCTGCTGGTGGCGGACAAGACGTCGATCTTCACCGTCACCGGCGTGGGCGACGTGCTGGAGCCGGAGCATGGGGTCGCGGCCGTCGGTTCGGGCGGCAACTACGCCCTGTCGGCGGCCCGCGCCCTGATCGAGGAAACCGATCTGGACGCCGAGGCGATCGCCCGCAAGGCCATGAAGATCGCCGCCGAAATCTGCGTCTACACCAACGGCAATCTGACGGTGGAGACCCTGGGGGACTGACGCCGCGGGGTCACAGCACGCCGGCGACCAGGCCGAGGGCCTTCGCCTCCTGAGCCTCGATGTACCAGTTCTCCGGCGCGCGCCGCAGCACCTCGTCCATGGTGACGGCGCTGCCGCGCACCAGGTTCTCGAACCCTTCGTTCTGAATGGCGATGGAGTGCTCAAGCTCGTTCAACATCGCCTTGACCGAGGCGATGCAGGTGGTCAGCGGCCCGGCGATATGGAGCGTCTTGTCCATCTTTCGCTCATGGATCATCACCCGAGCGCCGCGCGTCAGATAGCGGTTCTCCACCGCAAAAAAGCTCATGAAGGTCGCGCCGGCCGAATAGATGGCGGCCTTGCCCAGAAAGACCAGCCGGCGCGCGGGATTGATGTCGCTCTGAAACCGCACGTCCTCGCCCATCATCCGCGCCACCTCCGGATCGCCGCCCAGGGTGGACAGTTCGATCACCACCAGGCCGCTGTCGGGCGCCTGGGTCAGTCGGTCGCGGAACCGGTCGTACATGGCGTAGTCTACGGCGCCGGCCAGAAGGATGCGCGGGGTGTCGAAGGCCGAGGCGTCGAGCGGACCCGAGGGGGCGGCGCCGATCATCGCGCGTCCTGGATGTCGGCGTCATCCACCGGATAGCCTTCGGACGAGGCCCAGGACTTGGCCTCGTCCAGCGAAAAGAAGGCCCGGTTGCGCAGACGACGCGCGCCCTGGTCGTCGACCAGTTCGCACTCATACCACCGGATGGTTCGCCGGTCGGAGGTTCTGCAGGTCCGCGTGAAGACGAGGGCGTGGGGGATCATGGCGCTGAAACGGCGACGGCCCACGCCTGTTCCGTCTGTGTAGGCGTTTTTCCTTTAAGGTCAGTATATTGCACAGGCTGAGGCAAAGACGGCGCCGCCACTCGGCGCCGGAGCATTTGCGCCGCGCCGCCCCTTGGCTTAAGCGCCCGGCATGACCGACGCCCCTCCTCGCCCCCTCGCCCGCAATCCACGCGGTTTCGCCGACAAGCGCGGCCGCGACCTGACCGCCGAACGCCGCATCGTGGCGCGCGTGTCGGAAGTCTATGAGCGCTGGGGCTTCGAGCCGCTGGAGACGCCGGCCTTCGAATACGCCGACGCCTTGGGCAAGTTCCTGCCTGACGCCGACCGGCCCAATGAGGGGGTGTTCGCCCTTCAGGACGATGCGGGTTCGGACGAGCCGGGCGAGTGGATGGCCCTGCGTTACGATCACACCGCCCCCCTGGCCCGGTTCGCCGCCCAGACCTGGGAGACCCTGCCCAAGCCGTTCCGCCGCTACGCCTATGGGCCGGTGTGGCGAAACGAAAAGCCGGGTCCGGGCCGGTTCCGCGAGTTCTGGCAGTGCGACGCCGACACCGTCGGCTCGGACCGGCCCGAGGCCGACGCCGAGATCATCGCCATGGCCTGCGAAGGCCTGGGCGCCGCCGGCCTGGACGCGGGCCAGGCCCAGATCCGCGTCTCAAACAGAAAACTGTTCGACGGCCTGTTCGACGCGGGGGGCGTGACCGAGGCCGGCCAGAGGCTGACGGCCCTGCGCGCCATCGACAAGTTCGACCGACTGGGCTGGGAAGGCGTGGTCCAGCTGCTGGGCGAAGGGCGACTGGACGAGTCCGGCGACTACACCAAGGGCGCCAATCTGCCCGCAAAGGTGACGGGCGCAATCGAGGCCTTCCTGGCGTCCGCCAACACGCCCGGCCTGTCCCGGGCAGAGACCTTGGAGGCGGTGGCCCGGTCCGGCGACCTGGGGGCGGCGGGCGAGGCGGCGCTGAACGAGCTGGCGGCGATCGACCGGGCGCTGAACGCCATGTCGGCGGGCCAGAACGCCGTGAAGTTCGACCCCACCATCGTGCGGGGCCTTGAATATTACACCGGCGCCGTCTTCGAGGCGGAGCTGTTGCTGGAGACGACCGACGACAAGGGCCGCCCGGTGCGGTTCGGCTCCATCGGCGGCGGCGGCCGATACGACGACCTGGTGGCGCGCTTCACCGGCCAGAGCACCCCGGCGACCGGCTTCTCCTTCGGGGTCTCGCGCCTCGCCTCCGCCCTGCGCGCGGCCGGACGCGGCGCGGAGGACGCCGTGCGCGGGCCGGTCGTGGTCATCGTCTTCTCTGAAGAGGACATGGCCCACTATCTGACGGCCGTTGCCGAACTGCGCGGCGCGGGGATCGCGGCCGAACTCTATCTGGGACGGGCCGGGATGAAGGCCCAGATGAAATACGCCGACCGCCGCGGATCGCCTGCGGTCGTCATCCTGGGCGGGGACGAGATCGCCGCCGGCGAGGTCACGATCAAGGATCTGGACGCCGGGCGCGCCGCCGCCGCCGCCATCGCCGACAATGACGCCTGGAAGGCGCAACGGCCGGGGCAAATGCGTGTCGCCCGAACGGGGCTGGTCGGCGCCCTTCGGGCCATTATCGAATAAGCTTCGATAAATAACTCTGGGCAGGGTTAGTTATCGACGATAAGTCGAAGAAAGTTCGATTCCGTCCGAGAAGCCCGTTGACGACCTCGGCGGGGTTGCGTCAAATGAACTCACTCGAGGGCAAGCGTTGCTCAAGCGCGCAGCACTCGAAGGCGTTTCGGGGAGGAAACGTCCGCTCTTTAAAGAGCGCGAAAGCCCGCTGCGATGTATCCCCCGCAGCGGGCTTTTTCGCGTCTGGAGTCCAGGCCGACATCGAAATTCGGAGAAACTGTCGCGGCCACCGACAAATTTTCAGTCTGATGTGTCCAAGGGCTCATGAAAAAAGGCCGGGGCGAACCCCGGCCTTTTCCCGTTTTGCGATCCGGCGACCTACCAGATGCGGACGCGCTCTTCCGGCGTCAGATAGTATTTGGTTCCCGGCTGGACGTCGAAGGCGTCGTACCAGGCGTCGACGTTGCGCAGCGGGCCGATGACCCGGAACTGGGCGGCCGAGTGGGGATCGGTGGCGACCTGCTGCTTCAGGGCCTCGTCGCGATATTTTGACTGCCAGACCTGGGCCCAGCCGTAGAAGAAGCGCTGATCGCCGGTCGTGCCGTCCAGCACCGGGGCGGGCCGGCCGTTCAGCGACAGGTGATAGGCCTCAAGACCCACGGCCACGCCCGAGGCGTCGCCGATGTTCTCGCCCATCGTCAGGCCCGGATTGATCTTATAGCCGGCGATCGGCTCATAGGTGGCGTACTGGGCGCCCAGACGGGCGGTCAGGGCCTCGAACTTGGCCTTGTCCTCGGCCGTCCACCAGTTGCGCAGCACGCCGTCGCCGTCGGACTTGGAGCCCTGGTCGTCGAAGCCGTGGCCGATCTCGTGGCCGATCACCCCGCCGATGCCGCCGTAGTTGACCGCCGGATCGCCGTTCGGATCGAAGAAGGGCGGCTGAAGGATGGCGGCCGGGAAGACGATCTCGTTATTGGCCGAGTTATAGTAGGCGTTGACCGTCTGAGGCGTCATGCCCCACTCGGACTTGTCGACCGGCTCGTCCAGACGGGCGAGATCGTAGTTCCATTCGAACAGGCCGCGGCGTTCGGCGTTGCCGACCAGGTCGTCGGCGCGGATCTCCAGACCCGAATAGTCGCGCCACTTGTCGGGATAGCCGATCTTGACGGTGAATTTGCGCAGCTTCTCCTGCGCGGCCGCCTTGGTCTCGTCGCCCATCCAGGTCAGGTTGTCGATCCGGTGCGACAGGGCCGTGCGCAGATTTGCGACCAGCTCTTCCATCTTGGCCTTGGATTCGGCCGGGAAGTACTGGGCGACATAGAGCCGGCCCGTCGCCTCGCCCAGCGAACCCTCGGCGAAGGAGATGGCCCGCTTCTCGCGGGTGCGCTGCTCGGGCTGGCCCGACAGGTCGCGGGCGCGGAAGCCCCACTGGGCGTCCGAGAACCGCTTGGACAGCAGGGGCGCCATGTCGTCGGCGGTGTGGAAGGCTTCCCAGGCCTGGAGCAGTTCGACCGGCGTCTCGGCGTAGATGGCCGCGATCTTGGGCATGGCCGTGTTCTGACGCACGATCAGGCGCGGAACGCCGCCCAGCTTGGCCGCGTCGAAATAGGACTGCCAGGCGAAGCCCGGCGCGTCTTCAGCCAAGCGAGCGATGGTGTATTCGTTGTAGGTGCGGTCGCGGTTGCGGTTCTCGACCGGGCTCCAGTGGGCCTCGGCGATCTTGGTCTCCAGGGCGACGATCTGGGCGGCGGTCTCGGTCGGATTGGCCCAGCCGATCATGCCCAGCATGTCGGCGACATAGGCCTGGTACTTCTCTTTCTTGTCGGCGTAGCGGGCGTCCAGATAATAGTCGCGGTTCGGCAGGCCGATGCCCGACTGACCGGTGGAGACGACGTAGCGCGTCGGCTGTTTGGCGTCGATGGTGATGCCGCTGCCGAAGAAGGAGCCGCCGAAACGGCCGACCGTCTGGCCCATGTAGACGGCCATCTTCTCATGACTGTCGGCGGCGCGGATGGCGGCCAGATAGGGCTGCAGCGGCTGGGCGTCCAGCTGTTCGATCCGCGCCTCGTCGATGTAGGAGCGATAGGCGTCAGCCACCTTGGCCTCGTCGGAGCCGGGCGTCAGATCGGTGCGCGCGGCCAGGCCCAGCACCAGCTCCTTCATCCGGTTGTCGGACAGTTCGCGCAGCAGGGCGAAGGAGCCGTAGCTGGTGCGGTCCGATGGGATGACGATCTTGTCGATCGCGGTCCCGTTGGCGTAGCGGAAGAAGTCGTCGCCCGGCTTCACCGAGGTGTCGCGGCCGGCCATGTCGAAGCCCCAGGTCCCGTACTTGGGCGCCTGGGTTCCCTGCCAGCCGGCGGCCGTCTCTTCGCCCGAAAAGAGCGAGACGATCGAGCAGGTTTCGTCCAGGCAGGCGTGGTCGTGATCGACGTCCTGGGCCAGGGCGGCGGCCGGCAGCAGAAGGGCGCCGACCGCGGCCCCGATAAGCAGTCTTTTCATCACTCTATCCTCGGTTCCACCCCCCACGGGCGGGTCGGAGCGGACCCTAGACCCGACGCGGGGCCTGTCGCCTTAAAAAAAGTTCATGAAAGCGCCGCGACCTCTCGCCACAGGCGCCGGTTCCGGGTCACATGCCGACCAGAGCTCGGAGGGCGAATGCAGACGCACGGCGGCGACTATAAGGATCTGGTGGTGTTTCTGGCGGCCGCCGGGGTCATGGTGCCCCTGGTCAATCGTCTGAAGATCAGCCCCGTCCTGGGTTTCCTGGCCGCAGGGGTGGTGCTGGGCCCCGACGGCCTGGCGCGCTTCGCCGACCGGCTGCCCTGGCTGTCCTATTTCACCATCAGCGACCCCGGCCAGCTGGCCCAGCTGTCGGAGCTGGGAGTCGCCTTCCTGCTGTTCATGATCGGGCTGGAGCTGTCGTGGGAACGGCTGCGGGCCCTGCGACGGCTGGTGTTCGGCCTGGGGCTGATGCAGGTGGCGGCCTGCACCCTGGTGCTGGCGGGCCTGTTCATGCTGCTCGGCCAAAGCCTGGTCAGCGCGGCCGTCCTGGGCATGGGCCTGGCCCTGTCGTCGACGGCGGTGGTGATGCCGGTTCTGGCCGAGGGCGGACGGTTGAAGACCAGTGTCGGCCGATCCACCTTCGCCGTCCTGCTGGCTCAGGACCTGGCCGTGGCCCCCATTCTGATCACCGTCAGCGTGATGGCGGCCCTGGCCCAGGGCGGGGGAACGCTGGACCCCGCCGTCCTGGGCCGCGCCCTGTTCACCCTGGTCCCGGCGGCGATGGGCCTGGGCCTTCTGGTGCTGCTGGGCCGGGTGGTGCTGCGGCCCATGTTCCGGTCGGTGGCGCGGGCGCGCAAGGCGGCCCAGGGCGGGGAGCTGTTCGTCGCCGCCAGCCTGCTGGTGGTGGTGGGCGCCGGCCTGGCGGCCCAGGCGGTCGGCCTGTCGATGAGCATCGGCGCCCTGGTCGCCGGGGTGCTGCTGGCCGAAACCGAGTTCCGGCGCGAGGTGGAGGTGTCGATCGAGCCCTTCAAGGGCCTGCTGCTGGGGGTCTTCTTCGTCGGGGTGGGGCTGGGGCTGGACCTGGGCGCGGTGGCGGCCGATCCGGTCCTGCTGTTCGGCCTGGCCCTGGCCGTCACAGTGGTCAAGACCGGCGTCATCTTCGCCCTGGCCCGGCTGTGGGGCATGGGCGCCCGGCCCGCCCTGGAGACGGCCCTGGTGCTGGCGCCGGCGGGCGAGTTCGCCTTCGTCGTCTTCGCCACCGGCATGGTGGAGGGCATCGCCCCGCCCGCCCTGACCAGCACAGTGGCCCTGTCGGCGACCCTGAGCATCTTCTCCATCCCGCTTCTGGCCCTGCTGGGCCAGAGGCTGTCGCGCGCCAAGGCCCCCGACCGCCCGACCACGCCAGAGGGCGCCGCGCCGCCGGAACAGGCGGACGGGGCGGTGATCGTCGTCGGCTTCGGCCGCGTCGGCCGCCTGATCGGCGAATTGCTGAAGGCGCACGACCAGCCCTTCATCGCCCTGGACACGGACGCTGCGGCCGTGGCGGCGGGGCGTCGGGACGGGTTCGACGTCTTCTACGGCGACGCCGGCCGGCCCGAGATGCTGTCCCATTGCGGGGTTCAGACCACCCGCGCCCTGATCGTCACCATGGACGCGCCGGGCAAGGTTGATGAGGTGGTGACGGCGGCCCGCGCCCTGCGCGAGGATCTGATCCTGATCGCCCGTGCGCGCGACGACCAACATGCGGCGCGCCTGTACGCCCTGGGCGTGACGGACGCGGTGCCGGAGACGACCGAGGCCAGTTTGCAGTTGGCCGAGAACACCCTGGTCGATCTGGGCGTGCCCATGGGCCGGGTCCTGGTCTCCATCCATGAGAAGCGCGAACAATTCCGCAAAGCCTTCCAGGCCGCCATGCCCGCAGGAGGACGCAGTAGAACCACCCGCGCGTTGAGAATGTCCCAAATCAATACAGCCAAGCTTGAAAGTTAACCTTGAATATTCTCTCGCCTCACAGGAGAAAAATCGGCCGACCCATTTTCGTCATGGTTCCGTGATGCAAGCCGTCCCTCAGTATCGCGCCGATGACGAGGTCCGGGCCGCAACGCCTCTCCCGTCAGCTCAAGGCGCTTCACCCAAAGTCAACTCGGACCGCCTAGGCGCATCCGAAATTGCGTAGAGTTCAACCTGATTTCATGACCGAATCCGCCCTATCGACCGAAGCTGCGCCCCGCCTGAACCGTCGTCAGGCGGCCAAGGTGCGGACCCGCCAGAAGGTTTTGGACGCCGCCCGCTCCCTGTTCGCTGAGCGGGGCTATGAACCCGCCACCATCCGCGACATCGCCAAGGGCGCGGGCATGTCGACCGGCGCGGTCTTCGCCAACTTCCAGGACAAGGCCGAGCTGTTCGAGGCGGTCCTGACCGAGGACATGTCGCGCCTGGCCGAGGTGGTCGAGGCCGGGGCGCCCGAGGGCGAGCCGGTCCGCCAGCGTCTGCTGGGCGCGCTGAGCGCCGGCTATCATTCGTCGCTGGAGCATCTGCCCCTGTTCCAGGCCATCGTCGCCCGATCCTGGTTCCAGCCCCTGGCGGCCGAGATGCGCGCCCGGGCCGCGACCAAGAAGCTGCTGCTGACCATCGGCGATATTCTTCAAGAGGCGGTCGCCAAGGGCGAGCTGCGCCAGGACGCCGATCTGCGCCTGTTGGTCGAGCTGATCTGGGACGCCTATCTGTCCAACTATCGCCGCGCCGCCTATGACGAATGGGACGCAGCCGCCCTGTCGGACCATATGGGCAAGCAGATCGACGTTATCCTGGCCGGGGCCCTGTCGGCCAAATAGGCCGCCTTTCCCTTTTCAGAGCGCCCTTCAGGCCCGCCCGCGCCCGTCGCCGGCGGGCCTTCGTCCGTCTGGGGCCGGGCCTCGCATCGGACCGAGAAAAAACAGTCCGATGAGTCCCATCGGTCCGACGCCGTGATCGCGGTTTCGGACATCGAAAAAGACTGTCCGATGTGTCCGACGCCCTTTGTTCTAAAAGTGGATTTTGGGCGCATCGTATCGGACAGTCCGATCGGCGTCCGGCGGGCGGGAGGTGGAGAGACGTCCAGAGCCGCACAATGTCAAAGACCGGCCCGCAAGCCTAACACGGTTTCGAGGAGCGCCGGGTCGAGGCCGCCCGTGAGAGCTTGTCCCTTGAAAAGCCAGGACCTTGTCTTTGAACTTGCGAGGATCGACCCTCAGCCGCGGCGTTTCAGGGTGACGTAGAAGGCGCCGTCGCCGCCGTGGCGCCGATGGGCCGAGGTGAAGCCCGAGACCACGCCGCGCAGGGCCGGCGACTGCATCCATTCGGCGAAGGAGGCGCGGATGATCCCGCCGCCCAGCCGCCCTTGGCCGGTGATGACCAGGACCGCCCGCAGGCCGCGCGCCTGGCAGCCGGTCAGAAAGGCCCGCAGCTGGTCCTCGGCCTCGAACCGGCCGAAGCCGTGCAGGTCGATCCGGGCCTCGATCGGATCGCGCTCGCGCGACAGCCGCTGTTTGCGGCGGGGCTCCAGATCCTCAGGCGCGGGCCGGAGGCGAGAGGGCGCGGGGCGAACCGGGGAGCGCTGCTCGGACGTCGGTTCGGTGCGGGCGAACCGCGCGGGAGAGGTCTTGGCCGGGGGCTTTTCCGCGCGCGACAGAGGGTGGTCCGGGATCGGGGCGATCAGATGGGCCGGCGCCTCGGCGCCGGGCGTGACCCTCGCGGCCTTGCGCGTTCGGGGCGTCGAGACCGTGCCGGTGATGCGGTTCCAGATGCGACGGTCCTCGGGCGTCAGGCCGTTCTCGTCCCGGCCCGAACCCTTGCGCCTCATGCCGCTTCGTCGTCCTCGGTCGGGTCGGCGGGGCCGGGTTCATGGATGAGGAGATCGCCCGGCTGGCAGTTCAGTTCACGACACAGGGCGTCCAGGGTCGAAAACCGCACCGCCCGCGCCTTGCCCGTCTTCAGAACCGACAGATTGGCCACCGTGACCCCGACCCGGTCGGCCAGCTCGGTCAGCGACATGCGGCGTTCGACGAGGACGCGATCAAGCTGGACGCGGATGGCCATGGGGAAGTCCTAGCGGAAACGGTTCAGATCGTCAGTTCGGATTCGCGGCGCAGGCGCGCGCCCTCGCGAAAGACCTCCGCAAGGACGAAGACGATCAGGACGGAAAACACCGGGGTCAGGAGTTCGCCCAGCCCCTGGGGGTCCATGACGCCGGGCGCCAGGCGGGCGGCGACGACGCCCTGGGCCAGCCAGACCCCGCCGGTGACCAGGGCCAGGATCAGGCCGATCTGGCGCAGGCGGCGCACATTGGCCGGATGAAAGGGGTCGCCCATGATCAGAGTACGGAAGATGAGGCGCAGGCTGCGAAGAATCAGCATGAAGCCGCCGAAATAGGCGGTGGCCGCCCCCAGGCCGAACAGCAGAAGCAGCCGGGTCAGGGGCAGTTGGCGGCCGCCGGTGTCGCCGCTGACGGTGATGTTCACATTGTCCAGCGGGATGAAGACGGCCGCGATCAGCAGCAGAAGAAGAAGGCCGGTGACCAGCCAGAGCAGGACATAGGCCACGTCCAGGGCCACCTTCAGCACGCTGGAGACCGAACCCGGTCCCAGGGCGCGAAACGGGGCGGTGATCGGGGCCCACCGCTGCGGCGTGCGCCCCTCGCCTCGCTTCAGCAGATGGGGCAGGGGCAGGCGCATGGTCGGTCGGTGCTCAGGCCGGAAGGAAGGACGCGGCGGCTGCGCGGGGTCCGGCGAACCCGCACGCAGCCCTATACATCGCGATCTTCGTCAAGGTCGTCAAAGCTCTCGTGATCGATAAGGACTGGACTTGAGGTCGATCAAAAGGCTTGGACCAGGATGGCGACCAGGGCGGTCGGCAGGGCGGCGATCAGAACCGTGTTGACGAAGGCGGCGCCGACCTTGTCCAGCAGCAGCGAGAGGTTCATCGTATGCATAATGTGTCTCCGTTTTTCCTGTTGGGCGATCATCGCCCGGTTCGTGTTTTTCCCGCATGATCATGCCGGCTTTTTCCGGCGCCTTGAACGTTGCGGCCTCGTTCCTGACGATCAATAGATAGGCCGTGTCCTGCGGAAAATCACGTTACATATCGTTTAACGATATTAAACTTTGGCAATAGACTGTTTCAGGACTGTGATCGGCAATGAGTCTCAAGCTTTTCAAGGGGATGCGTATCGTCCTCGCCACCCACAATCCAGGCAAGGTTCCCGAGATCGCCGCCCTGCTGGGCGAAGGTTACGAGATCCTCACGGCGGGGCAGCTGAATCTGCCTGAACCCGAGGAGACAGAGACCACCTTCGCCGGCAACGCCCTGCTGAAGGCGCGCCATGCGGCCGATCGGTCGGGCGAGGTCGCCTTGGCCGACGATTCGGGCCTGTCGGTCGCGGCCCTGGACGGGGCGCCGGGCATCTATTCCGCCCGCTGGGCCGGTCCGGGCAAGGATTTCGCCGTGGCCATGAAGAAGGTGGAGGCGCGGCTGGAGGAGATCGAGGCTGCGGACATGAGCGCCTGGTTCACCTCGGCCCTGGCCGTCGCCTGGCCGGACGGGCCCAGCGTGGTGGTCGAGGGGGTGGTGCGGGGTCGGCTGACCTTTCCGCCGCGCGGCGACCGGGGCTTCGGCTATGATCCGATCTTCATTCCGGACGAGGCGCCTGATGACGCAAGCGGCCTGACCTTCGGGGAGATGGAGCCTGCGGCCAAGGAGGCGATCAGCCACCGCACCCGCGCCTTCGCCAAGCTGAGAGCCGCCCTGATTGACTGATCCCGCCCAGACCTGGGTCGATCCGGGAACGGATGTCGGCCTCTATGTCCACTGGCCCTATTGTTCGCGCATCTGCCCCTATTGCGACTTCAACGTGGTGCGCGACCGGGGGCGGGTCGAGGAACAGGGGCGGCTGGTCGAGGCGATCCTGGCCGATCTGCGGGGCCAGCGCGCCCTGATCGGGCCGCGTCGGCTGGCCTCGGTCTTCTTCGGCGGGGGGACGCCGTCGCTGATGGCGCCGGAGGCGGTGGCGCGGATCATCGACCAGGCCCGCGACCTGTTCCCGCCGTCAGGGCCGATCGAGATTTCGCTGGAGGCCAATCCGACCGATGCGGAGGCGGCCCGGTTCGACGCCCTGGCCCAGGCCGGGATCAATCGGCTGTCCATGGGGGTGCAGGCCCTGGACGACGCCGCCCTGCGGTTTCTGGGGCGCGACCATTCGGCGGCCGAGGCGCGGCGCGCGGTCGCCCTGGCCGGACGCGCCTTTGACCGGCTGTCCATCGACCTGATCTACGCCCGGCCGGGCCAGACGCCCGACGACTGGGCGACGGAGCTGGGCGCGGCGCTGGACATGGGGTTCGAACACGTCTCGCCCTATCAGCTGACGCTCGAGCCGACGACGGCCTTCGGCCGGGCCCTGGCGCGCGGAACCCTGGTCCCGCCGGACGAGGACCAGGCCGCGGCCCTGTACGAGACCACCCAGGCGGTGCTCGAGGCCGCCCGTTTCGACGCCTATGAGGTGTCCAACCATGCGCGGGGCGTGGCGGCCCGGTCGGCCCATAATCTGCATGTCTGGCGCGGCGGGGACTATCTGGGCCTGGGGCCGGGGGCGCATGGGCGACTGACCCTGGACGGCGTTCGCACCGCAAACGTCGCCCATCGCCGCATCGGCGACTATGCGGCAGGGGTGCAGGCGGGCGCCCCCTGGGCCGAGGTCGAACGGCTGGACGCCGCCGGGGCGGCGGAGGAGCGGCTGCTGCTGGGGTTGAGGACGGTGGAGGGGGCGCCGGTCGGCGTATTGGGGGACCTGGGCCTGTCGCCCGAGGCGGAACCGACCGCGGACCTGATCGCCGACGGCTTTCTGACGGTCACGGGCGGGCGGCTGGTCGCCACCCCGCGCGGGCGGCCGGTGCTGGACGGAGTGCTGAAGGCCCTGCTGACCTGACGCCGCGCCTCAGCCCAGGGTCGCGCCGGTGGTGCGCATGATCTCAGCCCGCAGCTCAGGCAGGCCCAGCCCCTTTTCGGAGGAGGTCAGGGCCACCACGGGGAAGGCGGCGGGGCGTTTGGAAATGGCCTTCAGCGTGGCCTCCTGCATCCGCTCGCCCTCGCCCTTCTTCAGCTTGTCGGCCTTGGTCAGGACGATCTGATAGGAGACGGCGGCCAGATCCAGGGCGTCCAGCGCCTCGGCGTCCACGCTCTTCAGCCCATGGCGGCTGTCGATCAGCAGATAGACCCGTTTCAGGGTGACCCGGCCGCGCAGGTAATCGCGCCCCAGGTCCTGGAACTTCTTGACCGTGGTCTTGGACGCCTTGGCCCAGCCGTAGCCGGGCAGGTCGACCAGCCGCAGCCGGCCGTCCAGATCAAAGAAGTTGACCTCGCGCGTCCGGCCCGGCTCGTTGGAGGCTCTGGCCAGCTTGTGCATGCCGACCAGGCCGTTGATCAGGCTGGACTTGCCGACGTTGGAGCGGCCCGCGAAGGCGATCTCGGGCAGGTCCGGATCGGGCAGTTGCTCGATCTTGGCCGCCCCCATGACGAAGGTCGCCGGCCGCGCGAACAGAATCCGTGCGGCCTCGATCTCTTCGGGGCTGAACTCGGTTTCCTCGATCACGCGGGCTTTTTCTTGAAACGGGCGATGAAGTCGTCGATCGGATTCTCGGCCTTGTAGCGGTGCATGATGACGTACTGCTGCAGGATGGTCAGGATGTTCGACCAGGCCCAATAGACCAGCAGGCCCGCCGCAAAGGGCGCCATGATGAAGGTGAAGACCAGGGGCATGAACTGGAAGATCTGGCGCTGGACCGGATCGGCCGCAGGCGGGTTCATCGCCGTCTGCAGCCACATGGTCAGGCCGTAGGCGACCGCCAGCAGACCGATGCCTAGAGGCCCGACCAGCAGCCCCCCCAGGAGCGGCAGGGTCGCCGGATCCCAGGGGATCAGGCCGAACAGGTTCCACACCACCGAGGGATCGCGCGCCGACAGGTCGTGGATGAAACCCAGGAACGGCTGGTGGCGCATTTCGATGGTGACCGTCAGCACCTTGTACAGGGCGTAGAAGACCGGGATCTGGAGCAGAAGCGGAAGACAGCCGGCGACCGGATTGATCTTCTCCTTCTGGTACAGGGCCATGGTCTCCTGCTGCTGCTTCTGCGGATCGTCTTTGAACTTCTTCTTGATCTCCTCCATCTTGGGCTGGAGGTTCCGCATCTTGGACATCGAGGCGTAGGCGTTGTTGGCCAGGGGGAACATCACCAGTTTGACGATGACGGTCAGGGCCAGGATGGCGACGCCGAAGCTGCCGACCAGGCCGTAGACATTCTCCAGGATCCAGAAGATCGGGCGTGTCAGGAACCAGAACATGCCCCAGTCGATCGCATAGACGAAGCGCGGCAGGTTGAGGTTGGTCTCATAGGTCTTCAGCACCTCGGCCCGCTTGACGCCGGCGAACAGGCGCTGGGTCTCGGTGGCGGTTCCGCCGGGCTGGATGGTGCGGGTCGCGCCCAGGACGTTGGCTTCCAGCTGCGGCTGGCCGCCCGGAACCTCGCGGACCCGGAATTCGGTTTCGACCGCCTCGTCCTGCTGCGGCAGCAGGGCCGCCAGCCAGTATTTGTCGGTGATGCCCAGCCAGCCGCCGGTCGAGGCGTTCTCGATCCGCGGCTCCTTCAGCCAGTCCTTGTACTTCTTCTGCTCGGTCCGGTAGTCGCCCGGCTTGCCGAAGGTGCCGATGGCGCCTTCGTGGACGATGTGGGACGAGCCGGCCAGGGGCGGCACGCCCTGGCGCTGGACGCTGCCGTAGGGGGCGATGGTGATGGCCTGGGTTCCCAGGTTCTGGACTGTGTCCTTGATCGAGAAGACGTAGCGGTCGTCGACCGAGACCACGCGGGTGAAGCGCAGACCTTGCCCATTGTCCCAGGTCAGGGTGACCGGGCTGGTCGGGGTCAGGGTCGAACCGGCGGTCAGATGCCACAGGGTGTTGGGGCCAGGGACGCCGCCGGCCACATTGGGACCGGTCCAGCCGAACTGGGCGAAATAGGCGTTCTGCATCCCCTGGGGGCGGAACAGTTCGACCGGCTCAGGCTTGTCCTGGACCTCCTTGTAGTCGGTCAGGAACAGGTCGTCGATCCGACCGCCCTGAAGCGACAGCGACCCCTTCAGGGTGCCGGACTGGATCGGCACGCGCGCGGCGGTGCTCAGCGCCTGGCGGCGATCGGTGACGAAGGTCGTCCCCTGGGGGCTCAAGGCCGTGCGGGCGGCGTTCCTGGCCGTCTGAGACTGTTCGGCCTGGGCCTGCTGCTGGACGGCGCGGCGCTCGGCCTGGGGCCGCAGCACGGCGAACCAATAGACCCCCAGGATCAGGGCCGAGCACACGATGAAGAGGATCGTGTTGCGCGAGTTCTCGTTTTTCATGGATTCGGGCGGTCCTGGCCGGAGGGGGCGGGGGCGGGCGAAGGCCGGTCGGCCCCCCGATCGTTTCTCGGTGTCGCCAGCCTTGTAAGCGTCGATTTCACATCGTCAAGCAGACGGTCCCACGCCCGCTCGGTGGTGCCCATGCGGGCGATGAAGACATAGTCGCTACCGGGCACGCCATATTGGGGCAGCATGGCCCGCGCGGCCTCGCGCAGGCGGCGTTTGGCGCGGTTCCTGACCACCGCCCCGCCGATCTTGCGCGTGGCGGTGAAGCCCAGGCCGACGTGCGGCGAACCGTCGCCGCGATCCAGCCTCTGGATCACCACCCCGCCGCGCGCTTCGGAAACGCCTTTGGCGGCCGCCAGGAACTGGGGCCGCCGCAACAGACGCTTGATCTGTAAAGGGTCGCTCATGCGTCCTTGGCTTTCGGACGCGAGAGCCGCTTACGCCGTCAGGCGCTTGCGGCCCTTGGCGCGACGGCGCGCAACGATCTTCTGGCCGTTCTTGGTGGCCATCCGGCTGCGGAAGCCGTGACGGCGCTTGCGCACGAGTCGCGACGGCTGATAGGTCCGCTTCACGGTCGGCTCCTGACGTTAAAAGGTTGGGCGACGGGGCGAAAGGCGTCCGCCGCAGGAAGGGCGGGCGTATAAGTCGCATGGTCGCGCGAGTCAACGCTCGACCGGCAATTCGGGATTGAAGCGCGTATGGCGAAACGAACGGCGAAGGACTGGGCCCTGCGGTTGACCCCGCTGGCGGTCATCGCCGGCCTGGTGGCCGCCTTCTTCGCCCTGGGCTGGAACCGCTATCTGTCGATGGACCTGATCCGCGAGCATGGGCTGAACCTGCAGGCCTACGCCCAGGCCCATTGGTGGACCGCCCTGGTCGCCTTCATCGCCGTCTACGCCGTCGCCACCGCCTCCACCATTCCGGGGCCGGTCTTTCTGACCCTGCTGGGCGGGATGATGTTCGGCCCCTATGTCGGCGCCCTGGCCCAGGCCAGCGGAGCGACCCTCGGCTCGGTCGTGATCTATATGGTCTATCGCACCTCGATCGGAACCTGGCTGCGCGCCAAGTTCGAGGCGGACGCCGGCTTCATGGACCGGCTGGCCAAGGGGATCGACCGCAACGCCTTCACCACCCTGTTCACCCTGCGCGTCATCCCCAGCGTCCCCTTCGTCCTGGTCAACGCCACGGCGGGCATGATGGCGGTGCCGCTGCGCCCCTATGTGGTCGCGACCTTCATCGGCCTGTTGCCGTCCACCTTCATCTACACCTGGATCGGATCGCAGCTGGGCGACCTGCTGCGGGCCGGGGTGCAGCCGGACCTGCCCATGCTGCTGCGCCAGTTCTTCTGGCCGCTGATGGGGGTGGTCTTCCTGTCCCTGCTGCTGCCCATCGGCATCAAACTGGTTCAGATGATCCGCGCCCGACGCGCCCGAAGCCAGGGAGGGGCGGCCCCGGCATGATCCCCCTGTTCGATCGGCTCGCGACGGCGCTAAAGCTGTCGCCCCAGACGGCGGAGACCTGGCGCGAGCGGCTGCGGCCCCGGGCGCCCGACGGCCTGTCGGCGCGGCTGCTGCTGCTGACCTTCGCCTTCACCCTGGCTGTGGAGGCCCTGATCATGGGGCCGAACCTGGCCGCCTTCCACGAGCGCTGGCTGCGCGACCGGCTCCAGGCCGCCGAACTGGCCTCGGTCGGGGTGGAGGCCCTGCCCTACAGCGCGGTGGAGGACGATACGGCGGCCGAGCTGATGCGGATCGGCGGGGTCCAGGCCGTGGCCCTGACCGAACAGGGGGTGCGGCGGCTGCTGCTCCAGGCGCCCAACCTGCCGCGCGCGCCGGAGCTGATCGACCTGCGTCAACAGAACAGCTGGGCGCGGCTGACCGACCCCTGGCGCACCCTATTCGGCCATCCGGACCGGTCGCTGCGGGTCCAGGCCAAGCCCCGCTATCGCTCCGGCGACTTCATCGAGATCGTCACCCCGGCCCAGCCGTTGAAACTGGAGCTGAAGGCCTTCCTTCTGAACAGTCTGCTGGTCAGCCTGCTGGTGTCCCTGACGGCGGGCGCCCTGCTCTATGGGGGTCTGGCGCTTCTGGTGCTGCGGCCGCTCCAGCGCGTCACCCGCTCGATGGAGCGGTTCGCCGCCGATCCCGAGAGCGAGGCCGAGACCCCGTCGGACCGGCATGACGAGATCGGCCGGGTCGAGCGCGAACTGGCCCGGATGCAGGAGGAGGTGCGCCAGTCCCTGCGCTCCCGCGCCCGGCTTGTGGCCCTGGGCGAGGCGGTGGCCAAGATCAACCACGACCTGCGCAACATGCTGACCTCGGCCCAGATGGCGTCGGAGCGGCTGGCGACCTCGGCCGACCCCCAGGTGGCCAAGGCCCTGCCCCGGCTGGAGCGGGCGCTGAGCCGGGCCGCAAGCCTGTCGCGCAATGTGCTGGAGTACGGCCGCAGCGAGGAGCCGGCGCCCCAGAAGACCCGCGTGGTCCTGACCAAGGCCCTGACCCTGGCGGCCGAGGACGCCGGCCTGGAGCCGGAGGGAGTGCGGCTGATCAAACAGGTGCCCGCCCGGTTCGCGGTCGAGGCCGATCCGGATCAGCTGTACCGCATCCTGGTCAATCTGATGCGCAACGCCCGCCAGGCCATAGAGGCCGATCCCGGCCGACCCGCCGAGCGGCGCGGCAAGGGGGCCGTCACCGTCAGCGCCTTCGGTCAGGACGGGGTCTGCGTCGTCCGCATAGCCGACGACGGGCCGGGCATTCCGCCGCGCCTGGCCGAACGTCTGTTCGAACCCTTCGTCAGCTCCAAGAGTTCGGACGGATCGGGCCTGGGCCTGACCATATCGCGCGAACTGGCCGCCCTGCACGGCGGCGAGTTGAGACTGGTTCCCGGCGACGGAAGCGGGGCGGTGTTCGAGTTGCGGCTGCCCGCCTGACAGCTATTCCAGCCCGTCGTCGGTGACGACGAAGGGTCGGTCAGCGGCCTTGGCCTGGGCCGCCAGCTCTTCCTGCACCAGGTGCCAGCGACGCAGGCGTTCATAGCTGATGGCGTGTTCGGGCGAGGCGTCCAGCCAATGGCGGAAGTCCTCGATCTGCAGACGGGCGTTGGGGGCGGCCGGGTCCGGCAGGGCCGGGACGTTGGGCAGTTGACGCGCCACATCGGCGGGAATGGGGAAGTCTCCGGACGAGGTGCTCAGGATCATGAAGGGCGGCTCGGCGTCGATTGTGCGTCAGTGGAGAGGGGAACCATGACGCGAAGCGCGGCCGGGCGCCACCTTTTCGTCATGACAGCGTTGTTGCCGCAAACGCCCTTTACGGCCAAGGTTGGCCGACAGGGTCTGAACCGGGAGATGTCCATGACCATTCGCACGTCCCTGATGTCCGCCTTGCTGGCGGCGACGGCCGCCGCGGCGCCCCTTTCGGCAGCCGCCCAGCAGGCGCCGGACCCCTATGGCGATCAGCGTGTCCTGCCCGATCCCAACGACCCCAAGGCGCGCGAGGCCCTGGAGCGGGCACGGGGCGAGGCCTATCACCGGGCCGATGACTCCAAACAGACCGAGGAGGAACTGCGCACCACCCGCGCCCTGAACGCCGAGATCGCCGCCCAGAACGCCCTGGCCGACAAGGCCGACGAGGCCGCTCGGCTGGAATATGACGCCGCCGTGGCCCGGCGCCAGATCGAGATCCGGCGGATCGAAGAGGAGGCGCGAGCGGTCGCCGAGGCGACTCGCGCGGCCCAGGAGCAGTACGACCGCGACTACGCCGCCTGGCGCGAACAGGTGCGCCTGTGCCAGTCGGGCTTCCGCGAGGCCTGCACGGCCCGACCCGCCTGGGTAAGGCCGCAGCCCTGAACCGGATCAGCCGGCGACCAGGCTCATGTCGCGCCGGGCCATCATCCGGTCGAACTCGGTCCAGACGCCGTCGGCGCCGTGCCAGCTGCCTTGCGTCGCCGCCTTCGAATATTCGGTGGCGCGGGCCTCGAAGAAGTTGGCGTGTTCGACGCCCGACAGCAGGGCCTGCAGCCAGGGCAGCGGGTTTTCCTTGACCCCATAGACCTCGGGCAGCTTCAGCTGGCGCAGGCGCCAGTCGGCGATGAAGCGGATGTACTGTTTGATGTCGTCGGGGGTCATGCCATCGACCGCGCCCATTTCGAAGGCCAGGTCGATGAACTTGTCCTCCATCTTCACCACCGTCTTGCAGCAGTCGACGATGTCGTCGGCCACGGCCTGGGTGACGGCGCCCGTCTCCTTGTTGAAGGCGTGATACAGCTTGATGATGCCCTCGCAGTGCAGGCTCTCGTCGCGAACCGACCAGGAAACGATCTGGCCCATCCCCTTCATCTTGTTCATGCGCGGGAAGTTCATCAGCATCGCAAACGACGCGAACAGCTGAACCCCTTCGGAGAAGCCGCCGAACATGGCCAGGGTCCGGCAGATGTCGGCGTCCGAATCCACGCCGAACTGGCCCATATAGTCGTGCTTGTCCCGCATGGCCTCATATTCCATGAAGGCGCCGAACTCGCTCTCGGGCATGCCGATGGTCTCGAGCAGCAGGGCGTAGGCCGCGATATGGATGGTCTCCATATTGCCGAAGGCGGCCAGCATCATCTTCACCTCGGTCGGTTTGAACACCCGGCCGTAGCGTTCCATGTAGTTGTCCTGAACCTCGATGTCCGCCTGGGTGAAGAAGCGGAAGATCTGGGTCAGCAGATTGCGTTCGTTGTCGTTCAGGGTCGAGGCCCAGTCCTTGACGTCCTCGCCCAGCGGCACCTCTTCGGGCATCCAGTGGACCTGCTGCTGCTTCTTCCACATGTCGAAGGCCCACGGATAGCGGAAGGGCTTGTAGGCCACGGAGGGCGTCAGAAGACCGGCGCGGTCGGGGCGGATGATCGGGGTGATGGCGTTCATCGAACTGGACCTGAAAGAGCGATTCCGGAGAGGCCTGCACCATGCGACTCGGCGCGCCCGGCGCCAAGTCGGAAATCATCTATGTTGCGATCACATTTTATCCTACCGCTACATCTTGTGTGCGGCGGTTAAGAAGCTGGGGACGGCCCTGGGGATGGGCGCCCCGCCTCAGGCGGCCTGGGCGTCGTCCCGACGGTTAGACGCCGCAGCCAGGGCGGTGTCGATCGCCGCATAGAGGGCCGCCTGGGTGATGGGCTTGGCCAGATGACCGTCCATGCCGGCGGCCAGGCAGCGGGCGGCGTCTTCGGGCATGGCCTCGGCGGTGACGGCCAGGACGGCGACGTCGGCGGCCGGTCCAGCCAGACTGCGGATGGCGCAGGTGGCGGCGATCCCGTCCATGACCGGCATGCGGACGTCCATCAGGACTAGGTCGAAGGCGCCGGCCGCGACGGCCTCCACCGCCTCGGCGCCGTCACACGCCTCGGCCGTGTCGCAGTCGGCCGCCTCCAGCATGACCCGCATCAGATTGCGGTTCAGGGGATGGTCGTCCACGACGAGGATCCGCATGCGCCGCGCCTCCAACGGCTGGGGGGCGTCGCTCTGAACGATTTCGACCGGCTCGGCTGGGATTTCGACGGTGAAGGTCGTTCCCATGCCGGGCGCGCTCTCCACCGAAATGGTTCCGCCCAGTCGGTCCACATGGCTCTTGGCCAGGGCCAGACCCACTCCCGCGCCCTGATGCGCCCGGCTGGTGGTGGCGTCCGCCTGCTGGAACAGGGAGAAGACGCCGCAGAGCACCTCATCCGTCATGCCGCAGCCGGTGTCGTGAATTTGCACGCGGAGATGATCGCCCCGTCGGTCCGCCACGACCCGCACGCCGCCCAGGCCGGTGAATTTCACGGCGTTGGCGCTGAGATGGTGCAGAATCTGGCGCAGACGCCGGCCGTCGGTCCAGACCCCGCCCTGGGCCTCGGGGGCGATGCTGACGGTGAAGTCCAGGCCGCGAACATTCGCCCACTCCCGCGACGGCGCGACCGCCTCTTCGATCAAGGCGGGGATGTCGGTCGGTTTCAGCGCCACCTCGGCCCCGCCGTGGGACACCTCCAGCAGATCCTCAATCAGGCGCAGCATGGCCTCGCCGCACTGTTTGATCGCCTCGACCTGACGGCGCCCCTCGTCGTCCAGCCCAGGACGTCGGGCCAGAAGGTCGGCATATCCGGTGACGCCGGTCAGAGGCGTGCGCATCTCGTGGCTCATCATGGCCAGGAAGCGGGACTTGGCCTGATCGGCCGTCTCGGCCCGTTTGACGGCGGCTAGGGCGGCCTCGGTGCGCACGCCCAATCGCGTCATCAGCCGCCGCCGCTCGGTCGATAAAGTGGTGATCGGCAGGGCGGTGACGACCAGAGTCAGAAGAAACAGATGCAGGACGCTCATCTGCCGCATGACGGTCGGGACCGTGTCCAGAACCGGGTCAGGCTGAAGGCGCGTCAGGGTGACGGGGCCGTGACCCGTCACGGTGGCGCCCACGGCGATGACCGTAACCCACAGAACCGCCCCTGCGGTCCAGGGCGGAGACAGTCGGAAGGCCAGCAGGATCAGAGGCGGCAGGATCATGAACAGGATCGGCGCCTGGTTCTGGCCGAAGGCCCAGACCACGGCGGCGGTCACAAGAACCATCAGGAGCACGAATTCAGTGGGTCGGGCCTGGGCGTCGGAGCGGAAGCGGTGACTGCGCGCCACCAGCAACAGGGTCGGCGTGACGATCATCATCGCCAGCAGTTCCATGTCGAAGAGGTGCCGCATCCGAAAGCCTAGGCTTTCCAACGGCGGTCCGCTGACGACGACGGCGACAAGGCCGGCCAGGAGGGTGGTGAAGGCGACGGAGGGCGCCGCAGCGATCAGGGCGAACCGCAGCAGCCGTTTCGGACGACGCATGTCCAGGGCGGCGCCGCAGAAGCGACGGATCAGCAGGGTGGCGACGATCACCTGGGTCATGTTGAAGGCGACGTTGGTGACCGCGATCACGGCGGCGTCGCCGCGTATGATGTTGCTGACCAGATTGATCAGGGCGCACCCGACCAGAACCCCCAGGGCCTTGTAACGCGACAACTGCAGGACTGCGGCCAGCAACACCGCATTAGCCGGCCACATCACCTTGGCGTCCAGCGCGGCTACGCTCCACAGACCCAGAAGCTGGGAGGCGACGAACAGCAGCAGATAGACGGAGGGCGGGGGACCCGCCTCCTGTCCGGCGTCATGGCGGAAGAACCGCCAGCGCCCGCGCCGCATGGATGTCGTCAGACCGACCATGCTTCACCCGTGAATGAATATCCTAAGAATACGGTTTTGCGACGCCTAGGTAGAATTGCGGAGAAGGGGGCAGGAACCGCCGATGCGGGCCGTCGTTCCACTGCCCTCGCCAATCCAGGGCCCGCCATGTCCGACGTCATCGCCGAACCGACCTTCGAGCCGCCGCCGGACGCCCTGGCCTTCTATGAGGAAAGCCTGGGGTTGCTGAAGGAGAGCGGCATACCGTTTCTGCTGTCGGGCACCTACGCCGTCACCGCCTATACGGGGGTGCGCCGCCCGACCAAGGATCTGGACGTCTTCTGCAAGCCCGGCGACTATCCCCGCATTCTCGCCTATTTCCAGAAGCGCGGCTATCGCACCGACGTGGAGGACGAACGCTGGATCGCCAAGGTCTGGAAGGACGACCGGCATTTCTTCGACGTCATCTTCGCCATGTCGAACGGCGCCATCGCCGTGTCGGACAGCTGGTTCGGCGGAGATGTGATCCGGGTCTATGGCCATGAGGTGCGGATCACCCCGCCCACGGCCCTGATCCTGTCCAAGGTCTTCATCCAGGACCGCTATCGTTACGACGGGGCGGATGTGAACCACGTCATTCTGAAACAGTCCGACGCCGTGGACTGGAAGAGCCTGCTGGACCAGATGGACCTCTATTGGGAGGTGCTGGCCGCCCATCTGCTGAACTTCCGCTTCGCCTATCCGACCGAGCGCGACCGGGTGCCGCGCTGGCTGATGGAGGAGCTGACCGAACGGCTGGCGGCCCAGATTGACCTGCCACCCCCGCGGGTGAAGGTGTGCCGCGGCCGTCTTCTGAGCCCGCGCGACTATGTGATCGACGTCGCCGAGTGGGGCTTCGGCGACGTGGTCGGCAAGGGGCTGGAAGAACGCCACGATCCCGTGACCTGAGCCCCCGCTGGAGAGCGACCCATGACCGACGCCCCCCAACCCC
>NZ_JBWKZJ010000028.1:0-39443 GCF_059424365.1 Brevundimonas sp. GW456-12-10-14-LB3 | reverse complement strand
GCCCTGCCCCCCTGCGTCCCCGCCTCGCCGCCCCGACGCCGCCGGGCGCGCCGCCGCCGGCCGACGTCTGGCGGGTCGATCCTTCAAACCGCAGCGGGGCCATGGCCCGCACCCTGCGCCAGGGCCTGCCCGGCTGCGCCTCGCCTGACCTGCTGAACGAGATGGAACGTCAGCATTGCCGCAATGAGTTCGCCCGAAGGGCCGAGAACGCGGCGCCCATCACCGGCTCGGGCAACCCCGAGCGCGACGCCCGCTTCGCCCGCGAGGGCGCGCGCCGTTTGGCGGAGTGGGAGGCGACGCGCCGTCCCCTGTCCGGCGGGGTCGGAGTCGTCGGTCCGGCGGACTGTGTCGGCTCGAACTTCGGCACGGGCTGTGCGGGCGCCCACCTGGACCCGTCCCTGGCGCCGGATTCCCGCCAGAACGTACAGACAGGCCGCGACGGCCACCGCGCCGCCGGCGCCCCTGTCACCCCCGGCGCCTCGGCCCCTAGGGAGCGCTGGAAGGACTGACGCATAAAAGAAGGGGCGGCCCCGTCGCCGGCGCCGCCCTCTTCAGTTCATCAAATCCGAACCCGGAGATCAGCCTTCGCTGCTCTCCAGCTCCAGTTGCAGATCGGCCGGCAGGGGCTCGATCGCGTCTTCGCGGGCCTGGGTCAGTTCGGCGTCGCGCTCGTTGGCGATCTTCTGCAGCGAGCGCAGATAGGCGCCCGTGCCCGCCGGGATCAGGCGGCCGACGATGACGTTCTCCTTCAGGCCTTCCAGCATGTCCTTCTTGCCGTGGACCGAAGCCTCGGTGAGGACGCGCGTAGTCTCCTGGAAAGAGGCCGCCGAGATGAAGCTGCGGGTCTGCAGCGACGCCTTGGTGATGCCCAGCAGAACCGGCTGGGTGATGGCCGGACGACCGCCGCGCTTCTCGACCTTGGCGTTCTCCAGAGCGGCTTCCGCCACCTCGACCGTGTCGCCGCGGATCAGGGTGGTTTCACCGGCGTCGATCACCTCGACCTTCTGCAGCATCTGACGCACGATGACTTCGATGTGCTTGTCGTTGATCGGCACGCCCTGCAGTCGGTAGACCTCCTGCACTTCGTTCACCAGATACTCAGCCAGCGCCTCGACGCCCTGGATGCGCAGCAGATCGTGCGGGTCCGGGTTGCCGTCGATGATGTAGTCGCCCTTCTGGATCAGATCGCCGTCGTGGACGGAGATGTGCTTGCCCTTCGGGATCAGGAACTCGACGGGTTCGCCCTGGACGCCGTCGGCGTTGGGCTCCGGCGTGATCTTGATGCGGCGCTTGTTCTTGTAGTCGCGACCGAACTCCACGCGACCGTCCATCTCGGCGATGACGGCGCAGTCCTTCGGACGACGGGCTTCGAACAGTTCGGCCACGCGCGGCAGACCGCCGGTGATGTCGCGGGTCTTGGCGCCTTCGGTCGGAACGCGGGCGATGATCTCGCCCGGCTTGACCTCGTCGCCGTTCGCCACGGACAGAACCGCGCCGACGGGCAGCAGATAGCGGGCGTCGGAGCCCGACGACAGCTTGGCGTAGGCGTCGCCCAGGGTGATGCCCATGGCCGGACGCAGGTCCGAACCGCGCGGGCTGGCGCGCCAGTCGCTGACGACGCGCTGGGCGATGCCGGTGGCTTCGTCGGTCTCTTCCTTGACCGACAGGCCCTCGACCAGGTCCTCGAAGCGCACCACGCCGCCGACTTCCGTCAGGATCGGGGTGGTGTAGGGGTCCCACTCGGCCAGGCGTTGGCCCTTCTTGACCGGATCGCCGTCCTTGACGCGGATGCGGGCGCCGTAAGGGGCCTTGTGCGTCTCGCGGTCCTTGCCGTCCACGACCACGGTCACGATGACGTTGCGGCTCATGGCCACCAGGTCGCCGTGGGCCGCAACGACGGTCGGGCCGGTGACCTTGGCCGTACCGGCGTTGGTCGCCTCCATGAAGGAGGTTTCCGCCACCTGGGCCGTGCCGCCGATGTGGAAAGTCCGCATGGTCAGCTGGGTGCCCGGCTCGCCGATCGACTGGGCGGCGATAACGCCGACCGCTTCGCCGATGTTGACGTTGGTGCCGCGCGCCAGGTCACGGCCGTAGCAGTGGGCGCAGATGCCGGCCTCGGCTTCGCAGGTCAGGGCCGAACGCACCTTCACCGACTGGACACCGGCGGCCTCGATGGCCTCGACGACTTCCTCGACCAGATAGGTGTCGGCGGGGAACAGGACCGTGTCCGTGCCCGGCTCCTTGATGTCCTCGGCCGCATAACGGCCCAGGACGCGCTGTCCCAGCGAGACCAGGACGTCGCCGCCCTCCATCACCGCACGCAGGGTGATGCCCCGGGTCGAGCCGCAGTCCTGCTCGGTGACGATCGAGTCCTGCGCCACGTCCACCAGACGACGGGTCAGATAACCCGAGTTGGCGGTTTTCAGCGCGGTGTCGGCCAGACCCTTACGGGCGCCGTGGGTCGAGTTGAAGTATTCAAGGACGGTCAGGCCCTCCTTGAAGTTCGAGGTGATCGGCGTCTCGATGATCTCGCCGGAAGGCTTGGCCATCAGGCCGCGCATGCCGCCCAGTTGCTTCATCTGGGCCTGCGAACCACGGGCGCCGGAGTTGGCCATCATATAGACCGAGTTGATGTCGGGGTTTTCGCCCTCGATCAGCACGCGCGGCTGCGCGATCTCGCCCATCATGGCGTCGGCGATCCGGTCCGTGGCCTTGGCCCAGGCGTCGACGACCTTGTTGTACTTCTCGCCGCGCGTGATCAGGCCGTCGGCGTACTGTTGTTCGTACTCCTCGACCTGGGTGCGGGTTTCGGCGACCAGCTCGGCCTTCTTCGCCGGAATGACGATGTCGTCCTTGCCGAACGAGATGCCCGCCTTGGCGGCCTCGCGGAAGCCCAGACCCATCATCTGGTCGGCGAAGATGACCGTCGCCTTCTGACCGCAGTGGCGATAGACCACGTCGATCAGGTTCCCGATCTCCTTCTTGGTCAGGTTCTTCTCGAGCAGGCGATAGCCGACGTTCGGGTTGCGCGGCAGCAGGGCGGCCAGCTTCATCCGGCCCGGCGTGGTGTCGATGACCTTGGTCACCTCCTTGCCCTCGGCGTCCAGCTCGGTCCAGCGCGCCTTGATGCGGCTGTGCAGGGTCACGACCTTGGCGTCCAAAGCGGCGTCGATCTCGCCGATGTTGGCGAACAGCTTGCCCTCGCCCGGCTCGCCGTCCTTGACCAGCGACAGATAGTACAGACCCAGGACGATGTCCTGCGACGGCACGATGATCGGCTTGCCGTTGGCGGGCGACAGGATGTTGTTGGTCGACATCATCAGGACGCGCGCTTCCAGCTGGGCCTCGAGGCTCAGCGGCACGTGAACGGCCATCTGGTCGCCGTCGAAGTCGGCGTTGAAGGCGGTGCAGACCAGGGGGTGCAGGCGGATGGCCTTGCCCTCGATCAGCTTGGGCTCGAACGCCTGAATGCCCAGACGGTGCAGGGTCGGGGCGCGGTTCAGCAGCACCGGGTGCTCGCGGATGACCTCGTCCAGGATGTCCCAGACGGCGGGCTGTTCGCGCTCCACCATGCGCTTGGACTGTTTGACGGTGCCCGACAGGCCCTTGGCGTCCAGGCGCGCGTAGATGAAGGGCTTGAACAGCTCCAGCGCCATCTTCTTGGGCAGGCCGCACTCGTGCAGCTTCAGCTCCGGACCCACGGTGATCACCGAACGGCCCGAATAGTCGACCCGCTTGCCGAGCAGGTTCTGGCGGAAGCGCCCCTGCTTGCCCTTCAGCATGTCGGCGAGCGACTTCAGCGGACGCTTGTTGGCGCCGGTGATGACGCGGCCGCGGCGGCCGTTGTCGAACAGGGCGTCGACCGATTCCTGCAGCATCCGCTTTTCGTTGCGGATGATGATGTCCGGAGCCCGCAGCTCCATCAGGCGCTTCAGACGGTTGTTCCGGTTGATGACGCGACGATAGAGGTCGTTCAGGTCGGAGGTCGCGAAACGACCGCCGTCCAGCGGCACCAGAGGACGCAGCTCCGGCGGAATGACCGGCACGATGGTCAGGATCATCCACTCGGGCTTGTTGCCCGATTCCAGGAAGGCCTCGATCAGCTTCAGGCGCTTGGACGCCTTCTTGGCCTTCATTTCCGACGGGTTGTCGGCCAGTTCGGCGCGGTGCTTCTCGGCCTCGGCGTTCAGGTCGATGCCCATCAGCAGGTTGCGGACGGCCTCGGCGCCGATTTCGGCGGTGAAGCCGTCGTCGCCGTATTCTTCCTGGTAGCGATAGAACTCGTCTTCCGTCAGCAGCTGGTTCTGCTTCAACGGGGTCAGGCCCGGCTCGGTGACGATGTAGTTCTCGAAATACAGGACGCGCTCGACGTCCTTCAGCGCCATGTCCAGCATCAGCGAGATGCGGCTGGGCAGCGACTTCAGGAACCAGATGTGGGCGACCGGGGCGGCCAGGTCGATGTGGCCCATCCGCTCGCGACGGACGCGGGCCAGGGTGACTTCAACCCCGCACTTCTCGCAGATGATGCCCTTGTACTTCATGCGCTTGTACTTGCCGCACAGGCATTCGTAGTCCTTGGTCGGGCCAAAGATACGGGCGCAGAACAGGCCGTCACGCTCGGGCTTGAACGTGCGGTAGTTGATGGTTTCCGGCTTCTTGATCTCGCCGAACGACCACGACCGGATCTTCTCCGGCGAGGCCAGGGCGATCTTGATCTGGTCGAAGGTCGGGGTGACCGGGACCGGGTTGAAGATGTTCAGGACTTCCTGGTTCATCTTGGGTTCCTTGCTGCGGTCGGAGACCGCGAAAAACTTAGTGGCGAGTGGCGAGTGGTGAGTGGCGAGTAAGAAGGGGGATCACGGCGCTGAATTTCTTCACTCGCCACTCGCCACTCATTACTCGCCACTCTGAGGCGCTACGCGCCTCAGCTGTTCTCCAGCTCCACGTTCAGACCCAGCGAACGCATTTCCTTGATGAGCACGTTGAAGCTCTCGGGAATGCCGGCCTCGAAGCTGTCGTCGCCGCGGACGATGGCCTCGTAGACCTTGGTCCGGCCGGCCACGTCGTCGGACTTCACCGTCAGCATCTCCTGCAGGGTGTAGGCGGCGCCGTAGGCTTCCAGAGCCCAGACCTCCATTTCCCCGAAGCGCTGACCGCCGAACTGCGCCTTGCCGCCCAGCGGCTGCTGGGTGACCAGCGAGTACGGGCCGATCGAGCGGGCGTGGATCTTGTCGTCGACCAGGTGGTGCAGCTTCAGCATATAGATGTAGCCGACCGTGACCGGACGCTTGAACTGCTCGCCGGTCTGACCGTCGTACAGGATCGACTGGGCCGACTTGTGCAGGCCGGCCTCTTCCAGCAGACGCTCGATGTCGCCGATGTGCGCGCCGTCGAAGACCGGAGTCGCGAAGGGCACGCCCTTGGACAGGTTCTTCGCCAGTTCGATCAGCTCTTCCTCGTCTTCCGGCAGCGGGGTTTCCGGGCCGTAGATTTCGGTCAGACGATCAATCAGCGCCTGCTTCTGACCACCCGCTTGCCAGGCTTCCAGCAGACCGGAGATCTGCTTGCCCAGGCCGGCGGCGGCCCAACCCAGGTGGGTCTCGAAGATCTGGCCGATGTTCATGCGCGAAGGCACGCCCAGCGGGTTCAGAACCACGTCCACGTGGGTGCCGTCCTCCAGGTGCGGCATGTCCTCGATCGGCAGGATCTTGGAGATGACGCCCTTGTTGCCGTGACGGCCGGCCATCTTGTCGCCGGGCTGAAGCTTGCGCTTCACGGCCACGAAGACCTTGACCATCTTCATCACGCCGGGGGGCAGTTCGTCGCCGCGTTGCAGCTTCTCGACCTTGTCTTCGAAACGACGGTCCAGTTGCTTACGCGCGTCCTCGAACTGGCGCTTCATCGCCTCCAGCTCGCCCATGGCCTTTTCGTCGTCCAGGGCGATCTGCCACCACAGGCCGCGGCTGACCTCGGCCAGCTTCTCTTCGGTCAGCTCGCCGCGACCGATGCCCTTCGGACCCGACACGGCGGTCTTGCCCAGCAGCAGCGGCTTCAGACGGCCGTAGACGTTACGCTCCAGAATCTTGAGCTCGTCGTCGCGGTCCTTGCCCAGGCGTTCGATCTCGGCGCGTTCGATGGCCAGGGCGCGTTCGTCCTTGTCCACGCCGTGACGGTTGAAGACGCGGACGTCGACGATCGTGCCGGCGACGCCGGGCGGCAGGCGCAGGGAGGTGTCGCGCACGTCGGAAGCCTTCTCGCCGAAGATGGCGCGCAGCAGCTTCTCTTCCGGGGTCATGGGCGACTCCCCCTTCGGCGTCACCTTGCCGACCAGGATGTCGCCCGGCTGGACCTCGGCGCCGATGGCCACGATGCCCGCCTCGTCGAGGTTGCGCAGGGCTTCCTCGCCGACGTTGGGGATGTCGCGGGTGATTTCCTCCGGCCCGAGCTTCGTATCGCGCGCCATCACCTCGAACTCCTCGAGGTGGATGGAGGTGAAGACGTCGTCGCGCACGATGCGCTCGGAGATCAGGATGGAGTCTTCGAAGTTGTAGCCGTTCCAGGGCATGAAGGCGACCAGGGCGTTGCGGCCCAGGGCCAGTTCGCCCAGGTCCGTCGACGGGCCGTCGGCGATCACGTCGCCGGCCTTCACCGCATCGCCCACGCGCACGATCGGGCGCTGGTTGATGCAGGTCGACTGGTTCGAACGCTGGAACTTCGACAGGCGATAGATGTCGACGCCCGAGCGGGCGGCGTCCACCTCGCCGGTGGCGCGCACGACGATCCGGGTGCCGTCGATCTGTTCGACGACGCCGTCACGACGGGCCACCACCACGGCGCCGGAGTCCACGGCCACGACCGCTTCCATGCCGGTGCCGACCAGGGGCGCGTCCGACTGCACCAGAGGCACGGCCTGACGTTGCATGTTCGCGCCCATCAGTGCGCGGTTGGCGTCGTCGTTTTCGAGGAACGGGATCAGGGCGGCGGCGACCGAAACGACCTGTTTCGGCGACACGTCCATCATGTCCACCGCGTCCTTGTTCAGGAGCTGGGATTCGCCGTTGATCCGGCCGGGGACCAGGTCCTCGACGATCACCCCGTCCTTCAGTTCGATGTTCGCCTGGGCGATCGTGTACTTCGACTCCTCCATGGCGGAGATGTAGACCACCTCGCCCTGGGCCTTGCCGTCCTTCACGCGGCGGTACGGGCTCTCGATGAAGCCGTACTTGTTGACGCGGGCGTGGGTGGCCAGGGAGTTGATCAGGCCGATGTTCGGGCCTTCCGGCGTTTCGATCGGGCAGATGCGGCCATAGTGGGTCGGGTGGACGTCGCGGACTTCGAAGCCCGCGCGCTCACGCGTCAGACCGCCCGGGCCAAGCGCCGACAAACGACGCTTGTGGGTGATTTCCGACAGCGGGTTCGTCTGGTCCATGAACTGCGACAGCTGCGACGAGCCGAAGAATTCGCGAACCGCCGCAGCGGCCGGCTTGGCGTTGATCAGGTCGTGCGGCATGACCGTGTCGATATCGACCGAGGACATGCGCTCCTTGATGGCGCGCTCCATCCGCAGCAGGCCGACGCGGTACTGATTCTCCAGCAGTTCGCCGACCGAACGGACCCGGCGGTTGCCCAGGTTGTCGATATCGTCGATCTCGCCGCGGCCGTCCTTCAGCCCGACCAGGATCTGCAACACCTTCAGCACGTCCTCCTTGCGCAGGACGCGGATCTCGTCCGAGACCTCGGGGGTCTCCAGACGCATGTTCATCTTGACCCGGCCCACGGCCGACAGGTCGTAGCGCTCGCTGTCGAAGAACAGCGAGTTGAACATGGCTTCGGCGGCTTCCGGGGTGGGCGGCTCGCCCGGACGCATCACGCGATAGACGTCGAACAGGGCGTCCTCGCGATTGTCGTTCTTGTCGATGCGCAGGGTGTTGCGCATATAGGCGCCGACCGTGACGTGGTCGATGTCCAGCACCTCGATGGTGGTGAAGCCGTTCTCTTCCAGCACCGCGATGGTGGCGGCGTCCAGCTCGTCCCCGGCCTCGGCGAAGATTTCGCCGGTCTCGAAGTTGACGGCGTCGTTCGCCAGATACTTGGTCACCAGGGCGTCGGCCGCCAGCGACAGCGACTTGACCGTTTCACCCAGCTTCTTGGCGGCGCGGGCGCTGATCTTCTGGCCGGCCTGGGCGACCACTTCGCCGGTGTCGGCGTCGATCAGGTCGAACTCCGGCTTCACGCCGCGCCAACGTTCGGCCTTGTACGGGGTGACCCAGCCCTCGCCGCGCTTCTCGTAGGGCACGGTCTCGTAGAAGGTCTTCAGGATCTCTTCGCCGTCCATGCCCAGACCCATCAGGAAGGTCGTGGCCGGCAGCTTGCGGCGGCGGTCGATGCGCACATAGACCACGTCCTTGGCGTCGAACTCGAAGTCCAGCCAGGAGCCGCGGTAGGGGATGACGCGCGCGGCGAACAGCAGCTTGCCCGAGCTGTGCGTCTTGCCCTTGTCGTGGTCGAAGAAGACGCCCGGCGAACGGTGCATCTGCGAGACGATCACGCGCTCGGTGCCGTTGACGATGAAGGTGCCCTTGTCCGTCATGAGCGGGATGTCGCCCATGTAGACGTCCTGCTCCTTGATGTCCTTGACCGAACGGGCTCCCGTTTCCTCGTCGGTCTCAAAGACGATCAGGCGCAGCTTGACCTTCAGCGGCGCGGCATAGGTCATGTCGCGCTGAATGCACTCCTCGACGTCGTACTTCGGATCTTCGAACTCGTAGGAGACGTATTCCAAGATGGCGCGTTCGTTGAAGTCCTTGATCGGGAACACCGACTTGAAGACCGCCTCGATGCCCTGCTCCTTGCGCTGGCCCGGACGGACCTCGCGTTGCAGGAACTGTTCGTAGGAGGCGCGCTGGACCTCGATCAGGTTCGGCATCTGCACCGCTTCGGGAATACGTCCGAAGGATTTGCGGATGCGCTTCTTGCCGGTGAACGAAGTGGCGGAAGCGATCTGACCGTTGATGGCGAGATCGTGGGCGACGTCAGTCATTCAGTGTTTCCCATGACGCACGACCCGGGGAAGCCGCGCGCGAAATGCAGCAGCCACGGCGCGCGTTTTCAGCGTCCGCAGCCAGGTTTTCGGCGTCCACCCTCGACCCGCTGCCGGGCCAGGACGCCTGAAATGTACCGGCTCCCTGGGGAAGGAGCCGCGCCTTCGCTCCGGTCGGAGGGCGACGGACCGGGCCTCGGCGCTTGCGCGCAGACTCTTTAAGAGTGTTGCGGAACGCGGACATATACTCGCTTCCGCGGCGAAATAAAGGCCCCTGCCCCATATTTTCGCGCCCATTCGCCAAGGCATTTAAGGCGGATTGACGGAGCGGCGAGTCGCGCCGAAGAGATGGCGTCAGGGGGAACCGCTCAGATGCAGAACCACGCTCGTCAATGCGCTGTCGCCTCGGCCTTGTGCGCCCTGCTGCTGGGCGGCTGCCTGTCGCTGGACGTGCCGGAGGACGCCTTCTTCTATCCGGACGCGCGCGTGGCGGCCGAAAAGATCGACCTGCCGACCGACGCCCCCATGGTCTTCCCCGCCGAAGTCGTTCGACTGAGGTATGCGGGCGGCGACATTGGGACCACGCGGATCAGGACCGGCCGCCGCGACGCGCCCCTGATCCTGTACTGCGGCGGCAACCTGTTTCGGCGCAGCAGCGGCGCCGGGACGGTCGCCAATGAGCTGGCGCCGTTCGGCGACGTGTTGATGTTCGACTATCCGGGCTATGGCGATACGGCGGGCCAGGCGGACTACGCCAATTTTCTCGCCGCCGGCGTCGCAGTCGCGGACGCGGCGCGCGCCCAGGCCGAGGCCGAAGGCCGCAAGCTGATCGCCTGGGGCCATTCCCTGGGCGGCCCCGTCTGCGCCCAGGCCGCCGCCTATATGAAAGCCGACGCCCTCGTTCTGGAAACCACCACCCCCAGCACGCGTGCGGCGGTGGACACGATGGTCGGCTGGGCCCGCCCCTTCGTTCGGGTGAACATCGCCCCGAACCTGGATGCTATCGACGTGCCGGCGGCGCTCAAAACCTATTCCGGCAAGGTGGTGGTGCTGGAGGCCGGACGCGACAAGACCCTGCCCCCGGCGCTCAGCCGCCGTCTGGCGCGCGAACTGAGGACCGAGGGTCTCAGGGTCGAACATCTGCTCTTCCCTCAGGCTGACCATGGCGACGTGCCGCAACAGGCCGATTTCAAACCGCGCATGGCCGCCGCCCTGGACGGGCTCTGACGAGCCCTAAGTCTCAGGACTTCAGCAGTTGCAGCAGGGCCTCCGCCGCGTCGCGCGAGGAGGCGGGGTTCTGACCGGTAACCAGCTTGCCGTCCACGACGACATGGGAGCCCCAGTCGGGGCCGCGCGAATAGTCGCCGCCGTTGGCGCTCAGCACGTTCTCGACCAGGAAGGGCACCACGGCCGTCAGGCCGACAGCCTCCTCCTCGGTATTGGTGAAGCCCGTGACCTTGCGGCCGTTGACCAAGGGCTGTCCGTCCGGACCGTTGACCGACTTCAGAACGCCCGGCGCGTGGCAGACCAAGCCCGTCGGCTTGTCCGCCTTGGCGAAGGCTTCGATCAGGGCGATTGAGGCCGGATCGTTGGCGAGGTCCCACAGCGGTCCGTGGCCGCCCGGATAGAAGACCGCGTCGAAATCCTCGGCCTTGACCGACGACAGTTCGACGGTCGAGCCCAGGGCGGCCTGGGCCTCGGCATCGGCCTTGAAGCGGCGCGTGTCCTCGGTCTGTGCGTCGGGATCGTCGCTCTTGGGGTCCAGCGGCGGCTGACCGCCCTTGGGCGAGGCCAGGACGATCTCGGCCCCGGCGTCCTTGAGCGCATAATAGGGGGCGGCCAGTTCCTCCAGCCAGAAACCGGTCTTCTTGCCGGTGTCGCCGAGCTGGTCGTGCGAGGTCAGCACCATCAGGATCTTCATTTCGGGGGCTCCTTTTCAGGCGTAACAGATGGGAAGCCGAACCGATCCGCCAAGGCCGCGCTTGCGACGCCTGTCGGCCTGGGGCAAGCCTGCCCCCTTCCCTGCCCCCAATGGAGACGGACGGATGAGAGCGTGGATCGCGGCCCTGGCCCTGCCTCTTGTGATGGGTGTATTGGCGTCGGCTTCAGCCGCTCGGGCCGATTGCGGCCTGGCGCCGGCCGGAACGACCCGCGCCCTGGCCCTGGGTCCGAACGGTCGGACGGTTCAGCTTCATACGCCGCGCGGATTTGACCCGAACCGCCCCGCTCCCCTGGTCTTTCTGCTGCACGGCAGCGGCGGCACGGGCGCCGAAATTCTGGCGTCCTCGGGTTTGGCCGAGACGGCGGATCGGCACGGCTTCATCGTCATTGCGCCCGACGGCGGCATTCCGGTGGAGCGCGGCTTCGTCTGGAACGTGCCGGGCGTGCCCACCATAGCGGGGACGATTCCCGGCCCGAACGACGCCGACGATGTCGCCTTCATGACCGAGACCATCGACGCCCTGGCCGATCAGGGCTGTATTGACCCGTCCAGGGTCTATGCGACCGGCCTGTCGGGCGGCGGCCGGATGACCTCCTGGCTGGGCTGCGCGGCCGCGGACCGGTTCGCCGCCATCGCTCCCGTGGTCGGGCTGCGCGCCGGACGGCCCGATCGGCGTGATCCTCAGCGCCCTGATCCCGCCACCTGCCGGCCGTCGCGCCCCATGCCGGTGATGGCCTTCGCCGGCGACGCCGACACCACCAATCCGATCCAGGGCGGCGGCGCCCCATATTGGAGCTACACCATGCATGCGGCCGAACAGCGCTGGGCCCAGTTGAACGGCTGCGCGGCCCCGCGTCCCACCGTCTGGGTCACGGCCCAGGTCTATGAAGAAGGCTATGCCGCCTGCCGAGACGGCGCCGACGTCGTCGGCCGCATCACCGCCGGCGGGGGCCACAGCTGGGTCGCCGACAACGACGCCATGTGGGCCTTCTTCGCCGCGCGGACACGCCCGCAGAACTGATACGGACTAGGCCCCAGCCATAGCGCTCACGGGCCTCAAGCAGCGCGAAGCGCGGTAGGCCAACTAAAAGGCCCGGCGGTTTCCCGCCGGGCCTTTCCGATCTTCAGCGGAGCTGAGACCCAGATTACTTGATCTGGACCTTGGCGCCGGCTTCCGTCAGCTTCTTGGCGATCTCGTCGGCTTGTTGCTTGGAGACGTTTTCGACGACGTTCTGCGGAGCGCCTTCGACCAGGTCCTTGGCTTCCTTCAGACCCAGGTCCGAACGGACGCCGCGGACTTCCTTGATGACGTTGATCTTCTTGTCGCCGCCGTCGACCAGGACGACGGTGAACTCGGTTTGCTCTTCAGCGGCTTCAGCCGGAGCAGCGGCGCCGCCGCCGGCCGGCATGGCCATGGCGACCGGAGCGGCGGCGGAAACGCCCCACTTTTCTTCCAGCAGCTTGGAGAGTTCAGCGGCTTCCAGAACGGTAAGCGCGGACAGGTCTTCGACGATCTTGGCGAGGTCGGCCATTGTCAGTTTTCCTTCGGAGGATTGGTTTCAGAGAATGATGCAGAGATGAAAGGGTCCGCCGCTTACGCGGCTTCCTTGGTGGCGTAGGCGTTGAACACGCGAGCCAGCTGACCGGCGGGCGCTTGCAGCACGCCGGCGACCTTGGTCGCGGGCGCGTTGAGCAGGCCGATGAGCTGAGCGCGGACTTCGTCGAGCGTCGGGAGTTTCGAGAGAGCCTCGACACCCTTCTGATCGACGACGGTTTCGCCCATGAAGCCGCCGATGATCTTGAAACGATCATTGGCCTTGGCGAACTCGGTGGCGACCTTGGCGGCCGTGCCCGGGTTCTCGGCATAGGCGATGCCCACGGGGCCCTTGAACAGGCCGTGGTAGTCGCTGCCTTCTTCGGCTTCGAGCGCCTTCAGCGCCAGGCGGTTCTTGACCACCTTGAACGCGCCGCCTTCTTTGCGAAGACGGCCGCGCAGATCTTCCATTTCCGCAACGGTCAGACCCAGGTTGTGGGTCACGACCACGGAGCCGGCGTCGGCGAACACGCTCTTGAGCGTCTCGATCGACTCGGCCTTTTGTGCGCGGTCCATTGCGGTCTCCAGTCTTGGTATTCGCCGCCGGGCTTATTCCCGACGACGGATTGGCCAAAGCGCCGCGCATCGCTGCGAAGCGTTGAGGCCGGTCTTATTGTCCGAAGGATGCGTCTGACTGCGTCCGTCCCGGAATGCGGGCTGACATCGGCAAGGTCGCGTCCCCATCTCCCCACGGCGCCAGAGGGCTCTCTGACAGTTACGGCCTGGGTGACCCCCACGCCCCGAAGTTCTCGGACAGGACCGTCAAAGGCGTGAACCTGTGACGGGAAGGCGCGCTAATACAGGCGCGGCCCGGCGAAATCAAGCCGGCTGTTCGTCCGTCGGCAGGGTTGCGGCGAATTCGAGGATCAAGGCCGCCAGATCCGGTTCGTTGACCGCCGCCGCCGCGGCTTGCGGCGTCATCCATCGCCGCTGGCGCTGATGGTCCTCAGGCCAGGCTCCGAGCTGGATCAGCACCTGCAGCGGATAGACGGAGACCACGCATTTGCGCTGCCCACCGTCCTTCAGGGTCTTGGCGTAGCGAAAGACGCCGATGGGCGCGTCTTCGACGGCCCCCTTGACGCCCGCCTCCTCCAGAGCCTCCTGCACCGCCGCCTGGGCGTCGGTCTTGCCGGCCATACGGCCGCCCTTGGGTATGACCCAGCGTCCGGTCTGGCGCGACGTGATCATGAGGATTCGGCGCTCGCCCTCCTCCACCCGCCAGGGCAGGGCCGCCACCTGACGCATTTCCGAGCGCGCCGTGCGCTTGGCTCCGCTGGCCATACGTCAGATCCCTTCCACCGCAGAAGGCCGAAAGACCGGTCGAGACCCCTTGCCTCGTCCCCGGCTCGCCCGACCATCCGTACCAAGACGGTCGATCGACCACATCTTCCCAAACGTCATCCGGCAGGCGGCGTCAAGACACTGGTAAACCCGATAAGGGATCAGGTTTGGCCAGGCGCCGTCGCCTCCTCGTCGCCCAGAATGTCCTGTCGGTAAATCATGGTGATGACGGTGTGCAGAACCAGGGCCAGGGGCGTTGCGAACAGGACCCCCAGCGGCCCGAAAAGCGTTCCTATCCCCACGACGGCGAAGATGCCCAGGACCACCGGCAGATTGGCGACGTTCTTCTGCACCATGGGGGTGATGAAGTTGCTCTCCAGCTGGGAAACGGCGACGTAAAGCCCCAGGGTCATCAAGGCGGTCTCCCAGCCCTGGGTCGCGCCCACCAGGACCGCCGGGATGGTGGAGACGATGGGGCCGACGATCGGCACGAACTGCGCCACGCCCGTCAGCAGCCCCAGACCCACCGCCGAGGGCACGCCGATCAGCGCCAGTCCCGTCCCCGTCAAGACCCCGACCAGCACCATCGAGAACAGCTGCGCCTTCAACCACCCCTTCAAGGCGCGGCCGCAGCTGTTCAGCACCTCGCGCAGGCGCGGCCGGTGGGTCTTGGGCGCCAGGGACAGAAGGCCCTCGCGCGATTTGGCGGGCTCGATGGCCAGGAAAACCCCGGCCACCATCACCAGAACCAAGGTGGTGGCCCCGGAGGCGAAGCCCACTGCGAACTTCTGCGCCACTTGCAGCGCCTGCCCCGTCTGTCCGCCCAGACTCTTCAGCTGGTCAAGCAGTTGGGCGGCGTAGGGCTGGGCCTGAATCCAGGACTGCACCCGATCCCAGCCCTGAGGCAGCACCGCCACAAGGGCCGCGATCTGTTCGGCGATCTGGGCGCCAAAGAGGGTCAGAACCCCCGCCAGGATCGAAATGACGATCAACAGGGACAGCAGAACCGCAGCGGGATCGGGCAGGTTGAACCACCGGACGATAGGGTCGGCTAGGGCCCTCAGAACGACCGCGGCCAGAATTGCACCGAAAACCAACAACCATAGGGTGTGTAGCGTGACAATCAGTTGGCCGGCGAAATAGACGCCCACCAGCACCACGGCGCCGAAGGCCAGCCTTCCCTTCCATGGATCGCGTCCGCCCTCATCCGCCGGCGCGCCCTGCGCCGCTCTTCCCAAACCGAACATTCGCTTCCCTTGTTTCGCCTGCCTACAACGCCGCCGGAGCGGCGCCGTTCGAAGCGATGACGAAAAGAGTTCGACCAGGTTCGTGGGACTCAGGGATGATCGCGTCCGTCATAGGCGGCCTGGGCCGCCTCCACCTCGTCCATATGGGTCTCCGCCCAGTCTATCATCGACTGCAGAGCCGCCAGAAGCGATCGGCCTAAGGGCGTCATGGCGTAGGTGACGGACACGGGCACGGTCGGCGCGACCGATCGGGAGACCAGCCCGTCGCGCTCCAGAGCCTTCAGGGTCTGGCTCAACATCTTTTGGGACACGCCGTCGATCCTATGCCTCAGCGCATTGAAACGCATCGGCCCGTCGCCCAGGACGATCAGGATCAGGGTGCTCCATTTGTCGGCGATCCGATCCAGGAGCTGGCGCGTCGGACAGGCGGCGCAAAAGACGTCGCCGCGCAGTCTGGTTTCCAGTGGGTGACCAGGTGAGAGAAAGGTGCCGTCTTGCATAGCCGATTTCCATAACGCACCTGGTCTCTATTGGAAACCTATGGAGACTTTCATGAAGATCGCAGTCTTGGGCGCCAGCGGTCGCGCCGGATCGGAAATCACCAAGGAGCTGGCCTCTCGCGGCCATTCAGTCGTGGCGATCGCCCGCAAGCCGGAAGCCATTCCCGTAGCGCCCGGCGTGACGGCGCTTGGGGGCGACGCCTCGGACGCTGCGGCCTTGGCGAACCTCATCAAGGGATGCGACGCCGTGATCAGCGCCCTGCACCACGACATCAAGGCCGAGACCCTGCTTCAGGCGCTGAAGACTGCGGGCGTGCCGCGCCTTCTGGTCACCGGCGGCGCGGGCAGCCTGGAGGTCGCGCCCGGTCTTCGCCTGATCGACACTCCCGATTTTCCGGAAGAATTCAAACCCTACGCCCTGCCCGGCGTCGCCTTCCTGGAGGATCTGCGGGGCGAGACCGAAACCGACTGGACCTTCTTCTCCCCTGCGGCCTTCATCGAGGAAGGACCGCGCCTGGGCGTCTTCCGCACGGGAACCGATCAGTTGATCGTCGACGCCGACGGACAGAGCCGCATCAGCTTCGCCGACTACGCCATCGCCATGGTGGATGAGTTGGAGCAGCACAATCATTCGCGATCGCGTTTCACGGCGGCCTATTGAGGGCTGGGCGGCGGGTCTTGATCCGCCGCCGTCTTCCAGGTCACAGATGAAACAGTCCCCGTGATCGTCGCCCGAAAGTCACCGCCCAACGGCCTGGGACATCGCCGCCTTCATTTCACGGCGCTGTTCGGCTGTGCATTCGAACTCGTCGCAGAGCACATTGCCCATCTCGGCCATGATTTCCGGCATGATCGCCTGGACCGCCTCCGCCAAACGCGGCGCGGCTTGATAGCTCTTGGTCACCATGGAGCGGCCGACGTCGCTCTGATAGAAGTCGACCAGGGCCTGGAGTTCTTCCAGAGTGAAGATGTCGGCGTAGATCGGCGCCATGGCCTCGAACATGCGCGGCATCATGCGCGCCGTCACCTCCCCCATGACCGCACGGAACTTGGCGGCCTCATCTTCGGACATGCCTTCGAGCTCGGCGGGCATCATCATCGACGTCATCTGACCCAGGGCGGCGCCCAGTTCCTCTCCTTGCATCAAGGAGACGAACTTGTTTGCGAGCGCCAGCCGCGCCGCGCCGTCATCGCGCGTCTCGGCCAGGGCGGCCGGCGCGCAGAACAGTGTCAGGGCCAACATCAGCCCGCCGAAAAAGTGTCTCATCCTAAACCCCCGGTTAGACGCCCACCCTGCCGGGCCGTCCGGTTAGAGACAAGAAAAAAGCGGCGGGGATCGCTCCCCGCCGCTCTTCGATACCGATCGTCTTTCGACGCAGACGGCTTAGGCGCCCAGCGAGGCCGGATCGACCTTGAAGCCCGGGCCCATCGTCGACGACAGGCTGATGCGCTTCACATAGGTGCCCTTGGCGCCCGACGGCTTGGCGCGGACCAGGGCGTCCACGATGGCCTTGACGTTGGCCTCCAGAGCTTCCTGGGTGAAGGAGACCTTGCCGACGCCGGCGTGGACGATGCCCGCCTTCTCGACGCGGAACTCGACCGCGCCGCCCTTGGCGTCCTTGACGGCCTGGGCGACGTTCGGGGTCACGGTGCCGACCTTGGGGTTCGGCATCAGGCCGCGCGGGCCCAGCACCTTACCCAGACGGCCGACCAGGGCCATCATGTCCGGCGAGGCGATCACGCGGTCGAACTCCATGAAGCCGCCGGCGATCTTCTCGTACAGGTCTTCGGCGCCGACGTGCTCGGCGCCGGCCGCGACGGCTTCAGCGGCCTTGGCGTCCTTGGCGAAGACGGCGACGCGGACGTCACGGCCGGTGCCGGACGGCAGGTTGACCACACCGCGGACCTGCTGGTCGGCGTGACGCGGATCGACGCCCAGGTTGACGGCGATTTCCAGGGACTCGTCGAACTTGGCCTTGGCGTTTTCCTTGGCCAGCTTGATGGCGTCGGAGAAAGGCAGCAGATCTTGGGTGACGCCGGTGCGGGCCTTCTGGGCCTTGGTTTGCTTGGCCATGTGCTTAGCCCTCCACCACTTCGAGGCCCATCGCGCGGGCGGAGCCTTCGATGATCTTGGTCGCCGCGTCCAGGTCGTTGGCGTTCAGATCCTTCATCTTCTTCTCGGCGATCTCGCGCAGCTGGGCCACGGTGATCTTGCCGGCGACTTCGCGACCGACCAGCTTGGAGCCCGACTTCAGGCCGGTGGCCTGCTTCAGGTACCAGGTCGCCGGCGGCGTCTTGGTGACGAAGGTGAACGACTTGTCCTGATAGACGGTGATGACGGTCGGAAGCGGGGTGCCCTTGGCTTCCTTCTCGGTGCGCGCGTTGAACTCCTTGCAGAAGCCCATGATGTTCACGCCGCGCTGACCCAGAGCCGGGCCGATCGGGGGCGAAGGCGTGGCCGAACCGGCCGGCACTTGCAGCTTGATATAGCCGAGAATCTTCTTGGCCATTGGTCTCTCCTATGAATGACCCGACGAACGAACGACGAGCCGGTGAGCCGTGGTGCGGCATGGCGGCCTCCCACGGATTTGACGCTCCACGAGCCGAGGCCCGCCGAGCGAAGGCGCGCGTGTAACAGAGCGGGACTGGAAAGGCAAACGCGACTGGCGCTCCCATCCCCCGCTTCGTCATCCTCGGGCTTCACCCGAAGTCCGGACGCGGATCGGGCTGTGCGTCGTCCGAGGCGCAATGCGAGGCGACTGACGATCCGATCCTCGGATCAAGCCCGAGGATGACGGCGGGAAACGATCCACACGCCACAACGAAAAAAGCCGCGCCCAGTCGGACGCGGCTTCAAATCCCGGCAGGGGCGCGGCTTCAGCCGGCGACCTTCTCCACCTGGCCGTATTCCAGCTCGACCGGCGTGGCGCGGCCGAAGATGGAGACGGCGACGCGCAGGCGGGCCTGTTCTTCGTCGACGCTCTCGACCGAACCGTCGAAGCTGGCGAACGGGCCGTCGATGACCTTGACCTTCTCGCCGATGTCGAAGCGGATGGTGGGCTTGGGACGTTCGACGCCCTCCTCCACCTGGCCGATGATGTTCTGAACCTCACGTTCCGAGACCGGCAGGGGCTTGGTGCCGCCGGCGGCGCCCAGGAAGCCGGTGACCTTCGGCGTGTTCTTGACCAGGTGATAGGCTTGGTCGGTCATTTCCATCTTCACCAGCACATAGCCGGGGAAGAACTTGCGTTCCGAGTTCACCTTGCGGCCGCGACGGATCTCGACGACGTCCTCGGTCGGCACCAGGATTTCGGAGAAGGCGTCTTCCAGCCCCTGTTGCTTGGCCTGCTCGCGCAGTTGCTCCGCCACCTTCTTCTCGAAGTTCGAGTAGGCGTTGACGATATACCATTTGTGGCGCGGGTTGGCGGGCTTTGCGGGCGCTGCATCGGTCATGGGCGCGTCTTTCTCAGGATCCGAGAGCGATGATGTAGCGGAAGGCGAAACCAAGGCCGGTGTCCACGACCCAGAAGAAGATCGAGGCGATCACCACCATGATGAAGACCATCACCGAGGTGATCCAGGTCTCCTTGCGGGTCGGCCACACGATCTTGCGGCCCTCGGCGCGAACCTGGCTGAAGAACTGCGCCGGGCTGGTGCGGGGCTTCTTGGGCTCGATCGGATCGACGACGACGGTGGCGCCGGCCGCGACGGCCTGGGGCTTGGAGCCGGCCTGGGGCCGCTTGCCGGGTGATTTGGCCTTGGCCATCAGTTGCTCTTCACACAATTGTTCCTGTCGCCCCAGATGGGTAGTCCCATCCGGAAGCGACAGGGGGGATTGGCAGGAGTTGGGGGACTCGAACCCACGACCCCCGGTTTTGGAGACCGGTGCTCTACCAGCTGAGCTAAACTCCTAGACAATCGCGCGAACCGTCCGGCCCGCGCGTTCGCCAGAGGGGGGCGTATGCCCCACGCGGCCCGTCATTTCAAGGGCGATGTCGCAGTTCCGCTTCAGTCTTCCAGATGGGCGGCGATGGCTTCCCGCTCGGCCTCGGCCTTCACCAGTTCCTTGAAGATCAGCTTGTCGATGCGGCGGTCGTCCATATCGACCACCTCGACCTCGAATCGGCCGACCTGCAAGATCTCGCCCTCGTCCGGGACGCGCGAAATCTGATGCAGAATCAGGCCAGCGACGGTGTGGAAACCCTCGTGCTCGCCGAAGTCCTCGCCCAGGGTATCGGCGAGATCGTCGAGATCGGTCTGTCCGTCCACCAGCCAGCTGCCGTCGGGGCGCTGATGAATCCAGGCGTCGTCTTCATCGTGACCCTCGTTGAAGTCGCCCGCGATCATTTCCAGAATGTCGGTGGCGGTGACGACGCCTTCGAAGGCGCCGAACTCATCGACGATGAAGGCCATATGGACCTTGGAGCCCTTCAGGATCTCCAGGGCCTTCAGAACCGAGGTCGATTGCGGAATAAAGGCCGGTTCGGCCACCAGGGGTTCGATGTCGAACTTGCCGTCCGTCAGGAGGGCGTCCAGCAGATCCTTCTTGTGCACCACCCCAAGGGGATTATCGACGTCGCTCTCACGCGCCACCACGATCCGGGAATAGGGGCAGGTGCGGATCTCTTCGCGCAACACCGCCTCGGGATCGTCCAGGGCGATCCAGAAGACTTCGTGGCGCGGCGTCATGGCCACCCGCACGGGCCGGTCGCCCAGGCGCAGGATTTCCTCGATCATCACCTGTTCTTCGGGCTCGATCAGGCCTGCGGAGGTGCCTTCGGCCAGGATCGTCGCCACCTCTTCCTGGGTGACGTCCGAACCGTCACGATCCTTGACGCCCAAAATCTTCAGAATGCCCGAGGTCGAGGCCGTCAGCAGCAGAACAAAAGGTTTCAGAGCGACGGCCAGGGTGGAGATGGGCGCGGCCATCTTCGCCGCAATGGTTTCAGGGAAGATGAGGGCCAGCCGCTTGGGCACCAGTTCGCCGACGATCAGCGAAACATAGGTGATGCAGACCACGACCAGGGCCGTGGACACGATTTCCGTGTAGGCCGACAGGGCCGGGAAGCTGACTTCCAGAATATGGTCCAGTTCGGCGGCGATGGTGGCCTGACCATAGGCGCCGGCCAGAATGCCGATCAGGGTGATGCCAACCTGGACCGCCGACAGGAACTGCGTCGGCTCCTCTGACAGTTTCAGCGCCTTGCGCGCCCCGCGATCGCCTTTTTCAGCCCGGCTTTGGAGGCGGGATTTTCGCGAGGAGACCACGGCCAACTCGGTCATGGCGAACAGGCCGTTGAGCACCACAAGGAGCAGAACGACGGCAATAGCGATGAGTAACATCTAGGGGTTTTTGGGGACCGACGCGGCGCGACATTCGGCGTCCGCGCGCCTATACTATGACAGGTTGGCGCGCGACGCCACGTTTTCCTTGATCTTCAGCCGGTCCGGCCGACCTCTATCGCCCCATAGGCGCCGGACGTCGAGGCGCGACCGGCGTCATGGGCGCCGGCGCAGGCGCTCATGCCCAAAAGGGTGCCGATGAACAGTCCGGTGCGAAGCGCGCGTCGCATAAGGTTACCAATCGCTTAATACTGACAACCGTCATAAACGATGGATTAAGATTTGGTTCAAGCCGACACCCGCCGGAAGCGAAAAAGAGACGCCACAGCCCGAGCGGCGTCTACAGGATCGAGATGCAGACCATGGATTCCCTCGTCGCCACAGACGGCGCCGCCCTTCCGCCCGGCGCCCTGTCCTCTCCGGCGGCGCGTCGCAACGCCGCGCCGATTCTCGGCGTGCTGAAGGCCCATATGCCCAAGAAAGGCCGCGTGCTGGAGGTCGCCGCCGGATCGGGCGAGCACGCCCTGATCTTCGCCTGCGCCCTTCCCGGCGTGACCTGGACGCCCAGTGATCCGAGCCGTGAGGCGCGCGACAGCATCGACGCCTGGCGGCGGGATGGACCGTCGAATCTGCGGAAGCCCCTTCCGCTGGACGCCGCCGACCCGGCGACATGGCCCCCGACGGCGGGTCCCGAAACGGCTTGGGATGCGGTCTATTGCGCGAACATGGCGCACATCAGCCCCTGGTCGGCGACCGAGGGGCTGATGGTTCTGGCGGGACGGATGCTGCGCGGCCCCGGCGGTCTCTTGGCGCTTTACGGCCCCTATCGCGAGGCCGACCTCCCCCTGTCCCCGTCGAACGCCGCCTTCGACGAGAGTCTGAAGGCGCGAAACCCGAGCTGGGGCTTGAGGGCGCGCGAGGACGTGGAGGATCTGGCCCGGTCGCAGGGGCTGGTCGCGACGCGCCGGGTCCAGATGCCGTCGAACAATCTGATGCTGCTGTTCAGGCGCGCCTGATCAGAGGGCGGCGACCACGGCCGCCAGATCCGGACGGGCGTTCACCAGCTGGACCTGTTCGCCGTTGAACAGGGCGCCGGGCGCCTGTGCGGCCACGCCGAAACGATCGGCCGCCACATCCACGCCGTCGGCGAAGGCGATCACGGGCAGTTGGTTTGCCCGCGCCAGATCGATCAGAGCCCGAACGGCCGCCAGGCCCGTCGCGTCCTGCGCGCCGCCCGGCACGATCAAACCCTTCAAACGCCCCTCGGCGATGTCGGATGCGGTTGCGGTCGCCAAGACCGTCACCCCGCCCGCAACCAAACTGGCGTCGCCGGTCGAAATGGGCGCCAGTCCCACGCCTTCAGCCCGCAGTGCGCCCTCGACATCGCCCATTTCACCGAAGTCCATGTCCCGGCGCATCACCAACCCCATCCGAAGACGGGTGGGCACGGGACGATTATAGCTCGAACGACGAGGACCGGAGGAAGATTTACGTTGTGCGTACAAGACGTCTCCTTTTCAATTTCAATATGTCATCAGATCGCGTCGCCGAATCCGAAGACGCTTCTGGAAAATTTCCAGAGAAACGAAAATGATCGGGATCGGCCGTGGCCGCCCCGCAATCTGCATCGTTTGTGGAATGAGGTCTGATATAGTCGGATCGTCGGCAATATCAACCTTCGCCGGCTCGGAACGTCCTGATCATGGTCATTCACGACCCCCGCGATTTTCTCATACGACCGCCCCGCCTGGAGCCTGATGCGGTGAGGAGGAACGGCTTCGCGGTTCCGTCCGAAGCGATCATGCTCTAGACAGCCGCATCCTTTGACGACGGACCGTAATGGCTTTTTCCCGCACCTATGACGGCGACGCGCCGGTCCGGATCAACAAGTGGCTGGGCCAGACCGGCGTCTGTTCGCGCCGGGAGGCCGAGAGCCTGATCGCAGACGGACTGGTGACCATCGACGGAGAGGTGGTGCGAGACGCGGGCCGCAAGATCGAGCCGGGCCAGACCCTGACCCTGAACGACACGGCCCAGTCGGCCCTGGCGGCGGGCATGACCATACTGCTGCACAAGCCGGTCGGCTATGTCTCGGGCCAGCCTGATCCCGGCAAGATCCCGGCCGTGCGGCTGTTGAAGGCCCCCAACCGCGTCGGCGAGGGCGAGGTCCCGGCGCGCGACGCCTCCCTGCCCCCGATCGGCCGGCTGGACGAGGATTCGCGCGGCCTGCTGCTGCTGTCGTCGGACGGGGTGGTGGCCAAGGCGGTGATCGGGCCGCAGTCCGAACTGGACAAGGAATATCTGGTGGTCGTCGACGGCCAGATCACCGAGGCCAAGCTGGGCAAGCTGCGCCACGGACTGGAGCTGAACGGCAAGCCGCTGAAGCCCGCCCGCGTCACCCAGATCGAACCCCAGCGACTGCGCTTCATCCTGACCGAAGGCAAATACCGCCAGATCCGCCGAATGTGCGAACTGGTCGGGCTGGAGGTCACAGACCTGTACCGCATCCGCGTGGGGCCGCTGCTGCTGGGCGACCTGCCCGAGGGCCGATGGCGTCACCTGACCCCGGACGAGCGCGAGGCCCTGATCCGGCAGTCAGCCGGGAACTGACACGCCCGCCAAACCGGCCAAGCGGGTCAGCTCCGCCACATGGCCGGCGAAGGCCTTGCGCCCCGACCCCGTCAGCGCCAGCCAGGTGCGCTGTCGCCCGCCCAAGGCCGCCTTGCGCAGCTTCACATAGCCGGCCTCTTCCAGCTGTTTGACGTGTTTGGACATGACGGAATCGGACACGCCGATCCCGTCGCGGACCACGCCGAACTCGACCTCGTCCGCCGCCGACAGCATGGCGCAGATCTGCAGACGGCCGGGGGCGTGGATGACGGCGTCCAAGACCGGGGCGCTCACGGTCGCGTCACCGTTTCTGCGCGATAAACCCGCATCCAAAGGCGCGAGAAGACCAGAGCGAGGACAAAGGCGGCGGCAATCAACGGCAGAACCCAGACATACTGGCCCGTCCGTCCATAATAGACGCTGGCCAGGGCCAGAACGAGGAAGACGACGCCCAGGGCGATGGCGATCCAGCGCGCGCGGCGTGGCGACAGGCCGGTGACGCTGACGCCGGTCTTCTCGGACCATCGCCGCCAAAGGATGGCGAAGGCCAGGGTCGCTGCTGCCGAGGCCAATACGTTGAAGGGCATGGGCGCAGCCTGGCCGCCCACAAAGGCCGCCGCGACCGCCGAATAGACGAGATCATAGGACCAGGAACTCTTGGCGACGCGCTCGCGCACCAGGTCCTGGGAACGCCGGATCTCGGCCAACATCTGTTCGTGGGTTTCAGGGTCGTTCTGGGACATGGCGGCTTCCTCACTTTCCACCATGGAAAATGACAGAGACTTTCCATGTCGTCAAGTCATAAGTTTCCAGATTGGAAAATCAACCCAGCGCCTCGAACCACCGCTGGAGCAGTTCGGCCTCGGCCCGGCGCGCCTCGGTGCGTTCCGCAGCCTCTGCATCGACGCCCCACTGCTCCTCCTGAAACTGCTCATCGATCCGCGACAGGTCGAAGGCGACGCCGCCCTCCAGAGCGCCCTGCTCCAGCGCCAGGGCCAGGACCGCCGAACCGAACAGGGGCACGGCGGTCGCCAGGCCGGTCAGGCGGAAGTCATCCAGCGACAGGGCGTGGGCCTTCACCCGAGCGACGGCCTCGGGCGACTGGGGCTGGTGGACGATGCCGGAGACGGGCGTCAGGACCACCCCCATCTCGCGCGCCGCCCAATCGCGCCACGGCCCCCATTCGCGCGTCTGGCGTTCGACCAGGGGCGTAGGGTGTTCAGCCAGGTAGCAGACCACGTCGGAGCCCGCGTAGGCGGCGATCTCGTCCGCCACCGCCTCGCGCGCCTGGCCGATCCGGTCGATGGCGGTCGAGGCCAGACGGGAGACGGGCATGGTCGAGGGTTCGACGATCTCGCCCTGTGCGGCCCACTCGTCGGCGACGAGCCGGGCGGCGGCCTCAGTCGGCAGCACCAGGGGCGCCTTGGCGGGGGTCTTGGGCGTGCGCCCGTCCAGCAGCACGGCCCAGCCGCCGTCGGAATGGCGCCCGACGGTCACATCGCTCCAGAAGCGGCGCACCGTCTCCTGGGCCTCGCGGAAGCCCTTGCGGGCGGCGACAATGGGGTCGAGCGGGGGAATATGGCTCATCGAATTCGCTTCACGCCCAGGAAGGGATCGTCTTCCGCCTCGTCCTCGGAGAAGCCGAAGTGGGCGAAGCCGGCCTTCATTTCGGGGCTGAGGGGGGCGGTAACCTTGAGCAGGCCGCCGCGCGGGTGGTCCAGTTCGATGCTGCGGGCGTGGAGCTGAAGCTTCAGCGGACCGGACAGTTCGCGGGACTTGTCGTCGCCGTATTTGGGATCGCCCAGGATCGGATGGCCTATGCCCGCCATATGGGCGCGCAGTTGGTGGGTGCGGCCGGTGAAGGGGCGCAGGGCCATCCAGGCGGCGCGATCGGAGGCGCGGGAGATGGTGCTGAAGGCCGTCTCGGCCGGTTCGGCCTTGGGATCCTTGCGATCGGCCGGGCGCATCATCTCGAAGTCGTTGATGCCGGTCTTCTTCAGCGGCATGTCGATCTGGCCCGAATAGGGTTTGGGATTGCCGATGACGATGGCCCAATAGGTCTTCTTGGCCTGACGGCGGGCGAAGGCGCCGGCCAGACGCTTGGCCGCCTCCGGTCCCTTGCCCAGCAGGAGGACGCCCGAGGTGTCGCGGTCAAGGCGGTGGACCAGGCGCGGCCGCTCCATCCCCTCGCCCCAGGCGCCGAGCAGACGATCGACGTGACGGCTGGTCTTCGTGCCGCCCTGGACGGCCAGGCCGTGCGGCTTGTTCAGGGCGATGACCATGTCGTCCTCATAGAGGACCAGAGACTTGGCGAAGGCGATGTCGCGTTCGGTCAGGGTGTGGGGATCGCCGGCCTGACGCGAGGTGTCGTCGGGGATCGGCGGCACGCGCACGGCGGCGCCGGCGGTCAGACGGCCCTCGGGCTTGATGCGGGCGCCGTCGACGCGAATCTGGCCGCTGCGGGCCATCTTCTGGACCTGGATATTGGACAGGTGGGGCCAACGCCTGCGGAACCAGCGGTCCAGCCGGATGCCGTCCTCGTCTTCCGCCACATAGAGGGTCAGGACTTCGCGCTTGGGCGCGTCTGCGGGCGGTTGGTCGGTCAAAGGGCGGCTCCGAAAGCGCGGCGGGCGACCATCAGGCCGATAAAGAGAGCGGCGACGGCCAGGATCACCGAACCGACCACATAGGCGGCGGCCAGGGCGTAATCTCGGCGTTCGATCATCATCACCGCCTCCAGCGAATAGGAGGAGAAGGTGGTGAACCCGCCCAGCACGCCGACAGCGGCGAACAGGCGGATCGTCTCCTGATGCGCCCCGCCCTTGAAGGCCAGCCAGCCGACCAGCAAGCCCATGGCCAGGCCGCCCAGGATATTGGCCGCGAAGGTGCCCATCGGCCAGGCCGTATTGGGCGCCAGCCGCGCGGCGAGGAGACCCAGGCCGAACCGGGCCATGGACCCCAGGGCGCCGCCGGCGGCGACGAGAAGAAACCGTGTCATGATCCGGGCCTATATACGCCGCCGCCGCCGAAAGCGAAGTCTCCCTGCCCTCGCCGCCCGTCTGACCGAAACTTCACTTGCCCTCGGACGTGGTTAACGGCGATATCCGAAACAGCCTAGTTCAGGTCGGGGATGTTTCATGTCGCAGGAAGACAGCCAGAGCCCGGCGATCACGCCGACGATGACCCCGCCGCCGCCCGTCGTCGAACCCGAAGCGCCGGCGGCCGAGCAGCCGCACGATCTGGCCGAAGCCCCGGCGGAGGCCCCGCGCGCCGCGCCGCCGACGCCGACCCCCAGCGACACCCCCGCCATATCGGACGAAGGGGTTCTGCGCCCGATCCAGGAAAGCGACTATTTCACCCTGGACGACGCGGCGATCGCGCGCATCTCCGGCAACATCGACCTCTATTTCAACCAGCCCCTCGACATCTTTCCCTTCTGGGAAAACGAGAAGAAGCCCGACCGCTTCCACGTCCTGTTCTCACGCCAGATCGAGGAGCGGTTTCCGGCGGACCGCGACATCCGCGGCCGGGTTCACGCCTATGGGCGGCGCATCTTCCGCGCCCTGTGCGTCCATGTGGGGGTCAAGCGGCTGACCCAGGCCCTGGCCCTGATCGCCTTCGCCGTCGTGGCCGAGATGGGGCCGACCTTGTTCGCCGGATGGGCGGGCGGGCAGCCGGCCGGTCTGGGGCTGGGCCTTCTCGCCATGCTGCTCACCTGCGGCATCTTCTTTGGCGTCTCGACCATACTGTTCATCCAGTACCGGTTCCGGCTGGAGAACGACTCCTATGAGTTGTCGCGCGAGATCGTGCAGCGGACGCGGGAGCTGCAAAACCTGTTCACCAACGCCCGCGCCCTGTCCGACCAGGCCGAGACGACCTATCAGATGGACGGCAAGGCCTGGGGCCAGCGCGCCCTCTATCTGACGCGTCTGGTCATGTGGATCGGGGCGCGGATGGAGTATCTGGAGAAGTTCATCCAGATGGAGCTGTGGCGTGTGCGGCGCGAACGCTACTGGATGCGCTGGTTCGGGCGGATCACCACCCCGGCGGTTCTGCTGATCTGGCTGATCGCCTTCGCCCTCTTCCCGGCGCCCCAGGCGAACGAGGTCGGGTTCCGCCTTCTTCAACTGGTCGCCGTCGTTCTGGCGTTCGGCGTGTCCTGGCTGTCCTACTTCCGCTGGCAGACCCCGGCAAACGCCATTCAGGACAAGCTGGGCGCTGACGGCTGGGTCCGCTACGCCTCGCTGGACGTGGACAACACGGTCGGCGACCAGGTGCGGCGCGACAAGGAACGGCTTGTCGAATACCGCGCCCTGACCAGGGGGCGCTGATCAGCGTGGGATGGAGGCCTGGACCGAGCGGGCGTCATAGGCGTTCGGGCGGTCGGGCTTTTGCCCCCGGCCCATGACGATCTCCAGCGAGGTCGAGGTCGGGCTGGGGCCGCTGAAATTCAGGCCCAGGCCGACGCCGACGCCCGAGGCGGAATAGCCGCCGTACCGGCTGGAGCCGCCGCCGATCGAGACGCTGGGCCGCACCCCGCCGGCGCCGCCGGGGCGGCCGTCGGTCCAGCTCTGGGTCACCTCGAACCAGTCATAGCCCTGTTCGGTCGTCAGGTCGGCGGCCCGCAACAGGGCGAAGTCGGCTACGGCGCCGGGGGCGCCGACGCCGTTGTAGGTCACCCGATAGCGGTTCGATTCGATCCTCTGGTCGGAATAGCCCTGACCGCCCGGCCCGCGCTGGGCGCCGTAGGGCGCCAGACTGGCGCAGGCCGCAAGCGCCAAGGTCGAGGCGGCGAGGCTGAGAACGGCGAGGCGCTTCATGGCGGAGTCTCCTTTGGCTGAGATAGCGTTGTTTGAGCCGGAGCGTTCCGTCTAGAGGCCCCGACTACAGGCCAAGCGCCGCGCGCAAACCCGCAAAGTCGGCGGGCGGCGGCGCCTCGACCGTGGTGGTCCCGCCTTCGGGATGGGGAAAGCTCAGCTTGGCGGCGTGCAGCATCAGGCGCGGCGCCGGCCCGACCTCTGTCGTCAGGGCGCCGCCATAACGGACGTCGCCGATCAGCGGACGGCCCAGATGGGCCATATGGACCCGCAACTGGTGCATCCGCCCGGTCAGCGGCTCCAGCTCGACCACCGCGCCCTGATCATTGGCGGCCAGGGTGCGATAGCGGCTCTGCGCCCCTTGGGCGCCGGGCGCGTCGAAGGCGACGACCCGCATATAGGACTCGCGCCCGATCTCCTCGCGCCGCAACGGGGCGTCGATGGAGCCGGATTTCGGGTCCGGCGCGGCGGACAGCAGGGCCAGATACTGTTTGCGGAACCGCCGCATCTGCAAGGCCTTGCCCAAAAAACCCGCCGCCGGCTTGGTCTTGGCCGCCAGGATGACCCCCGAGGTGTCCCGGTCCAGCCGATGCACCAGCTCCGGCCGCTTTCCGTTGGACCGGGCGAAGGCCCACAGCAGATCGTCCAGCGTATGGGCCTTGATCCGCCCGCCCTGGCTGGACAGGCCCGACGGCTTGGAAAAGGCGATGAGATGGGCGTCCTCGTGGATCACCCAGGACCGGACGGCGGCGATCTCATCCTCGGACAGGGCGACGGGGGTGCGGGCGGTCATCGGGGGCTTCTAGAGGTCAGTCCCCCGCCCCGTCCACCGCCGCCTCTTTGGCCATTCGCGCCCGCATCTCGGCCCAGCGCTCCAGCCGCGCCTTGACCTTCTCCTCATGCCCCTCGCCCTTGGGCTTGTAGAAGATGCGGCGCTCCATCTCGTCGGGGAAGAAGTCGGCGCCGGAAAAGCCTTCGGGCGTGTCCGGATCGTACTGGTAGCCCTTGCCGTAGCCGAGCTGTTTCATCAGCTTCGTCGGGGCGTTGCGGATATGGGCGGGCGGCATCAGGGAGCCGGTCTCATAGGCCGCCTTCTTCGCCGCCTTGAAGGCTTCGTACACCCCCACCGACTTGGGCGCTGTGGCCAGGTGGACCACGGCCTGGGCCAGGGCCAGTTCGCCCTCGGGGCTGCCCAGAAAGTCGTAGGTGTCCTTCGCGGCGTTGGCGACCAGGATCGACAGGGGGTCCGCCTCGCCGATGTCCTCGACCGCCATCCGCACGATCCGCCGCGCCAGATACAGCGGATCTTCGCCCCCATTCAGCATTCGCGCCAGCCAGTACAGCGCCGCGTCCGGATCCGACCCCCGCACCGATTTATGCAGGGCGGATATGAGGTTGTAGTGTTCTTCTCTCGACTTGTCGTAGGCGGGCGCCCGGCGTTGCAGCACCCCCGCCAGCCCTTGTACATCCAGGGTCTCGCCCTTGGGCAGGTCGAACAACACCTCGGACATGGTCAGCAGATAGCGACCGTCGCCGTCGGCCAGGGCCAGCATGGCCTGACGCGCCTCGGGCGACAGAGGCAGGGCGCGCTCCATATGGGCCTCCGCCCGCTGCAACAGTTGATCCAGCGCCGCGTCGTCCAACCGCTTCAGCACATAGACCTGGGACCGCGACAGCAGCGCCCCGTTCAGTTCGAAACTGGGGTTCTCGGTCGTGGCCCCGACCAGGGTGACGATCCCCGCCTCGACGAAGGGCAGGAATCCGTCCTGCTGGGCGCGGTTGAAGCGGTGGATTTCGTCGACGAACAACAGGGTGCTCTGCCCCGCCGCCCGCCGTATCCGCGCCGCCTCGAACGCCTTCTTCAGGTCGGCGACCCCGGAAAAGACGGCGCTGATCGACTGGTATTCATAGCCCGCCGCCTGGGCCAGCAGCCGGGCGATGGTGGTCTTGCCGGTGCCCGGCGGCCCCCATAGGATCATCGAGCCCAGCCGCCCCGCCTCGATCATCCGCCGGATCAGACCGCCCGGTCCCAACAGATGATCCTGGCCCACCACCTCCTCCAACGTGCGCGGTCGCAGACGGTCCGCCAGGGGCGCATCGGGGGGCAGGATGCCGGAGGCTTCGAAAAGATCGCTCATTGCGACCTATGTAGTCGTGCCTAAAGCGGTTTTCACCCGTTAGTATGGGTCAGCGCCATAGAGAGCCCTCATGACCGACGCCCATCCGAACCAAGGCCCGACTGGCGGCCTGACCCCGCACCTGACCATTCCGTCGCGGGGCGCCGCCGCCGCCGTCGATTTCTACACCATCGCCTTCGGCGCGGAAGTGCTGGATCGGCGGCTGGCGGACGACGGGGAACGGTTGATGCACGCCCATCTGAGGATCAACGGCGCCAGCCTGATGCTGAACGACGAGTTCCCGGAATATACGGGCAGCCAGGACGTCCGCCCCGCCGGCGTGACCCTGCACCTTCAGGTCGAAGATCCGGACGCCTGGTGGACCCGCGCCCTGACGGTCGGGGGTGCAGAACCGGTTCTCGACATGGCGGACCAGTTCTGGGGCGACCGCTACGGCGTCCTGCGCGACCCCTTCGGCCACACCTGGTCGATCGGCGGGCCAATGAAGGGTTGAGACGATCAGGCTCTCGCCCCGTCCGGTCAGCGAGAGCCCTCGCCGAGCTCGATCGCCAGCCCTCTGCCTTCTGGCCATCCCAGGGCTTCTCGTCCAATGTCGCGAAAACCCGCTCCTTGTTTCAACGGCTTGTGGCTTCGCCCGCCGAACTACCCGGCGCCCCTCCCGAGGGCCCTATAATGACGCCCGGTCTTTGACATCGCAGAAGTAGCAGAGCGCGGCGGCAGCCGGACAGTCCGATCAGCGTCCGGCCATTTCTCATTAGAAAACAAAACCCGTCGGACAGATCGGACACATCGGACACCTTTTTTCGTGTCCCATCGGCCGGACGTCTCAGCCTTGGCCGCCCCGCTCCTAGCCCGAGCCCTTTTCCAGCCCGCTCCTGGCCCATCCTCGGACAGCCTAACCGGCGTCGGGGAAATTCCCCCCGCAAAAACAAAGGCCGTCGGACAGATCGGACACATCGGACACCTTTTTTCGCGTCCAATGGCGGAGCGGCCTAGCGCAGAACGCCTCGGATTTGCCGACCGCCGCGATTGATGACCACCTCCCACGGGCCGCGACCGGCCCCGGCGGCTTCGACGTCGCGCGCCGTGGCGATGGGGCGACCGTTGATGCTGACGATCAGGTCGTTCTGGCGGAAGCCCGCACGCGCGGCGTAGCCCCGGCCGGATACGCCCGTGACGATGACGCCCGAGGCGAAAGGGTCGCCGCCCAGGCGGTCGGCCAGGGCCGGGTTCAGCGCCACGACCTCGGCGCCGGCGAAAGGTCCGGTCTGGATCATCACGCCATTGTCGGGATCAGCCTCGCCCGGCAGGGTTTGCACCCGCGCCGTCAGCGTCTGGGCCCGTCCGTCGCGCAGGATGGCCACCTGCACCTGATCATTGGGCGCGCGGGAGCCGATGCGGTAGTTCAGCCCGCCCTGGTCATTGATCTCCTGGCCGTCGATCGCCGTGATCACGTCGCCCTGACGCACTCCCGCACGGGCGGCGGGGCTGTTCGGATAGACGTCGGTGACCACCAGCCCCTGCGGGCGGGAAAGGCCCAGGCTGCCGGCGATGTCGCCGGTGACGGTGTCGCCCTTCACGCCCAGCCAGGGCCGCACCACCGTCTTGGCGCCGCCCAGGGCTGAATCCACCACCCGCTTGACCATGGCGGCCGGCACGGCGAAGCCGACCCCGGCCGACGAGCCCGAGCGCGAGAAGATGGCGGTGTTGATGCCGATCAGGTCGCCGTCCATGTCCACCAGCGCCCCGCCCGAATTGCCCGGGTTGATGGCCGCATCGGTCTGGATGAAGGAGCCTGAGTCGGAAATGCCCGTCTCGGTCCGGTTCAGGGCCGAGATGATGCCGTTGGTCACGGTCTGGCCCACGCCGAAGGGATTGCCGATGGCCAGGACCAGATCGCCGACCTGCTGTTCTTCCTGATCGTCGATGGCCAGGACCGGCAGGCGGTCGTTGACGTTCTCCAGCCGCAGCACGGCGATGTCGCTGCGCTCGTCAGCCAGGATGACGGTGGCGGGAAACTCGCGCCGATCGTTCAGCACGACCTTGATCTGCTGGGCGCCGTCGATGACGTGGTTGTTGGTCACCACGATCCCGTCAGAACGGACGATGACCCCCGACCCCACGGATTCGGCCACCCGCGCCTGGGGGATGCCGCCGCCGAAGAACTGGAAGAAGGGATCGACCTGAACCCGCTGCACGCTGCGCGCCGAAATATTGACCACAGCCGGAGCGGCCGAGCGCACCACAGGGGCGAAGCTGGACTTCATCCCCGCCGCATCGCTGGGGGCGGTGCGCGTGGGCTGGGCAAACTCGCCCTCCTGCGCCTTGGTCGAGGTGGGATTGCCGCAGGCCGAAAGGGCCAGGGCGGCGACGAGCACGATCGGTCGGGTCTTCATCGTCATCCAAGGAATGGAGGCTTCAAGCCGGGCTATACCGCATGGCTTTTCTGGCGGCATCAAGGCGATGGCGGTCAGACCGTCCAGCTCGGCTTGCGCTTGTCCAGAAAGGCGCGAACCCCCTCCTGCCCCTCGGCCGAGACGCGCGCCCGGGCGATCCGTCTGGCTGTATCGTCCATCAGGCCGTGATCGATCCTGTGGCCGGCGATGTCGTTGACCAGCCGCTTGGCCTCGCCCATGGCGCCGGGCGCATTGCCGCCCAGGCTGTCGGTCAACATGGTGATGAACTCATCGACCGACCCCTGGGGCAGGACCAGGTCGATCAGTCCCGCATGGGCGGCGTAGTCGGCGTCGAAACTGTTGGCGGTCAGGAAGAGTTGGCGGGCGCGGCGGGCCCCGACGGCCTCGATCACATAGGGGGCGATGGTGGCCGGGATCAGGCCCAGCTTGACCTCGGAAAAGGCGAAACGCGCGCCCTCGACCGCCACGGCCATGTCGCAGGCGGCGACGATTCCGGCCCCGCCGCCCATGGCCGCGCCCTCGACGACGGCGCAGGTCAGAGCGGGGACGTCGTGGAGGGCCTTCAGCATCCGCGCCAGCCCCAGGGCGTCGTCGCGATTGTCGGCCTCGGACCAGTCCGCCGCGTCACGCATCCAGTTCAGATCGGCCCCGGCGCTGAAGGTTCCGCCCGCCCCGCGAACGAAGACCGCGCGCACATGGTCGGCGCCGTGCAGGGTCTCGAACGCCTCATGCAGGGCGGCGATGGTGGCGGCGTCGAAGGCGTTCTTCTTTTCCGGCCGGTTGAGGGTGACGAAGACGACGCCGTCGGTGGTGGCGTCGATCCGAACCAGATCATCGTTCGCATCCGGCGCGGGGTCCGCGACCAGGGGATGGGCGATGCTGTTGATCTCCGCCGCCTCCGCGTCGGTGACGTCCAGGGCGTTGATGTCGGCGTCGTTCGGTTGATCGGCCATGTCTTGATCTCGGATATTCGATTGACGAGAGCCTAACGCGCTCCACGTCAAACGGAAACGCAACCCTCCTCGATTCGATCGCCAACTCGCTCAGCCTTCATGGGAAACTAGCCCGTGGAGTTGCCGCAATAGAAGGAGCTGGACCGACACGGCACGCCCGGCTGGGTGTTGAGGCCCATGGCGATGACTTCCAAGGTCAGACTGAAATACATATCGGGGCCGGTTATATTATAGGTGAACTGCGTGCCGGACACTGTTGTTGTCAGAATGCAGGCGTCGTTCCTATACAGGTTGAGCACATATGATGTGGCCTGTGGCACAGCCGCCCACGAGGCCGTAATCGGCGTGCGTGGATAGACGTAAGTCCCTGGCGAGAGACTCCAGTTCACGCCGGTGGTGGGAGGCAGTTGCGGAGCTTGATTGTCCCTCCACTGCACGATCGGCGACTGGCCGTCTTTCGTTTCGGAGGTCCAATACCAGTGGAATGCCGGCCCCTGCGGCCCGTTCTTGAGATAGTTTTGAATGAAGCCGGACACGGTGATGTTGGCGCCCCACAGGCCGTTGTAGAAAACCCATGCTGGGCCGTCATCGGAAATGAAGGTGAGGTTCGGCGCCGTGTCCCAGACTGGCCCCACATCGTCTGTATAATCGTTCGCCGTAAAGCCGGTCTCCGTCCTCATATGGACGCCGGCGGTCGTGTAAAGCTCATGGCTGTGCCAAGCCGCATAGCCGTTCAGACGAGGCACTTGGTCAAGCGTCAGGTCTGAAAAATTCGAAGATGTGACAATGTTGGGATCGCCATGGGCTTCATAATCGACATAGAGCAACGACACCTTGTCCTGATTGATCTTCACCTTGGCGGTGAGACGAATCCAGTCCCCTATGTGAGCGCCGAATCCGGAGCCCGAACCCAGCGGCCGTGAGGCGTAAGACGTCTGCGGACCCAGGCCCCCATTATATGCAAAGAAGCCGAAGTAAGAAATAAGATAGTAGTCGTCACGCATTGCGATGCGGACGTACATCGGCGCGGTGATCGTTCTATTTGTAGGTCCATGCTGACCTAAGAACGTTTCGAGCTGATAGTTATAGAAATGAGGGTCGGATACGGGGATCACCGACGGAGACGAGGGGAGAAGCTCGCCTATATCGCTGAAATAACCCTGCCAAAGCGACACCCAGCTCCAATCAGCGACCGGTGCTGAGCCCGGCGCAGCCGGAAGAGGAAACAATGAAATATTGTCGATCTCTCCACCGCCAAAGGCAGTGCTGGAGGATCCCGCTTTCAACTTATCCGGAGTCATCGGCCCGGCGTCGAGAACGGACATGCCTGAGGGTAAGTCAGCGCCCCCGGATGAAAGTTCTCCGCTACCGCTGACCAACTGGCAGCGGCTGAGAAATGTCTCGACAGCTATCGGCCGATGCGGATCCTGAGAATGCAAGCGAAGGATTGGAGCCAGCTTGGCTGCAACTTGGGCGGGCGTAACCGTCGGCATAAAGATCCCCAAATCTGATAGACCGACGATATGAGGCGCCCTGCGAGAAGTACAGCCGTCTTATGCTACATCCTAAACAGGCCGAAGGTCGTCTCCGGGATCGGGGCGTTCAGGCTCGCCGATATAGCCAGACCGAGCACATCCCGGGTTTGCGCAGGATCAATGACGCCGTCGTCCCACAGGCGGGCGGTGGCGTAATAGGGATTTCCTTCGTCCTCATACTTCTGACGGATCGGCGCCTTGAAAGCTTCGGCCTCCTCGGGCGACCAGGTCTCGGCGTCGCGATGGACGGTGGCCAGGACGCTGGCCGCCTGTTCGCCGCCCATGACGCCGATCCGGCTGTTGGGCCAGGTGAAGAGGAAGCGCGGCGAATAGGCGCGGCCGCACATACCGTAGTTTCCGGCCCCGAAGCTGCCGCCGATCAGGACGGTGAACTTCGGAACCTCGGCCGAGGCGACGGCCGTCACCAGCTTGGCGCCGTCCTTGGCGATGCCGCCCGCCTCATACTTGCCGCCGACCATGAAGCCCGAGATGTTTTGCAGGAACAGCAGCGGAATCTTGCGCTTGCAGGCCAGTTCGATGAAGTGGGCGCCCTTCTGGGCGCTTTCGGAAAAGATGACGCCGTTGTTGGCCAGGATGGCGACCGGATAGCCCCAGATGCGGGCGAAGCCGCACACCAGGGTGGAGCCGTAAAGGGCCTTGAACTCATCGAACTCCGACCCGTCGACGATCCGGGCGATGACCTCGCGCACGTCATAGGGCGCGCGGACGTCCTCCGGGATCAGCCCATACAGTTCGGCCGGATCGAAGGCCGGCGCGCGGGGTTCGCGCACATCCATCTCCACGGCCTTGGGCGTGTTCAGATTGGCGACGATCGACCGCACGATCTCCAGCGCATGCTCGTCGTTCTCGGCGACATGATCGACCACGCCCGAGCGGCGGCCGTGGGTCTCGGCGCCGCCCAGTTCCTCGGCGGAGATGACCTCGCCGGTGGCGGCCTTCACCAGCGGCGGGCCGGCCAGAAAGATGGCGCCCTGGTTGCGCACGATCACCGTCTCGTCCGACATGGCCGGCACATAGGCGCCGCCGGCGGTGGACAGGCCCATGACGCAGGCGATCTGGGCGACGCCCTTGGCGCTCATCCGCGCCTGGTTGAAGAAGATGCGGCCGAAATGGTCGCGGTCGGGAAACACCTCGGCCTGGTGCGGCAGGTTGGCCCCGCCGCTGTCGACCAGATAGACGCAGGGCAGGCCGTTCTGCTCGGCGATCTCCTGGGCGCGCAGGTGCTTCTTGACCGTCATGGGGAAGTAGGCGCCGCCCTTCACCGTCGGGTCGTTGGCGACGATCATGACCTCGCGCCCTGAGACCCGCCCGATCCCGGCGATGACGCCGGCGCCCGGCGCTTCGCCGTCATACATGCCGTGGGCGGCCAGCTGCCCGATCTCGAGGAAAGGCGAACCGGGATCCAACAACCGCTCGACCCGATCCCGCGGCAGCAACTTGCCGCGGGCGACGTGACGCTCGCGCGCCTTGTCGGAGCCGCCGCGCGCGGCCTTGGCCACATGGTCGCGAAGTTCGGCGACCAGGGCGCTGTTATGCGCGTGCAGGGACTTGTACTTGGGGCTTTGCGGATCGACCGCTGACGTCAGCTTCGGCATGGGGGTGGTTTAGGGGCGGTTGGCGAAAAGCGCTAGTGAGTGAGACGTGCGCTGAGGCGCGCGCTGAAGGCTCACCTCCTGCTCACCAGCACTTTTCACCCCGACGCCCCGCCGTCCTTGCCAGTTCCCGCCTTTTCCCCTATACGCCCCCGCTTTCCAGGGCTTCGGTCCTGACGCGGAACGCCAAAGGGTTGGACAACCGGTCCCGCCGCCGCGCCAGGAGCCATCGTGGAGATCGACTTACCCGGTCGTTTCCGCGCCGACGCCTACAAGGGAGACTACCGCATGGCTCTTTACGAGCACACGGTCATGACGCGCCAGGACATCTCGGCGCAACAGGCCGAAGCGCTGAACGACACCATCAAGGACCTGATCGTGCAAGGCGGCGGCTCCGTCGCCAAGATCGAGTACTGGGGTCTGCGCAACCTGACCTACCGCGTGAAGAAGAACCGCAAGGCTCACTATTCGCTGCTGGCCGTCGACGCCCCTCCCGCCGCCATGGCCGAGGTCGAGCGTCAGCTGTCGATCAACGAAGACGTGCTGCGCTGGCTGACCGTCCGCGTCGAGGAACTGGACCTGGAACTGTCGCCGCTTCTGGCTCGCCGCGAGCGGGAACGCGAGCGTGAGCGCGAGCGCACCCCGCGTGACGACGCCGACGCCGCAGACGCCGAATAAGGAAACCGGATCATGACCGACACGACTGCCCCCACCCCGGGCGCCCCGGCCGGCTCCGGCTCCGCCGGCCGCCGCCCCTTCTATCGTCGCCGCAAGGTCTGCCCGTTCTCGGGCGCCAATGCGCCGAAGATCGACTACAAGGACGTCAAGCTGCTGCAGCGCTACGTCTCCGAACGCGGCAAGATCGTGCCTTCGCGCATCACCGCCGTCTCCCAGAAGAAGCAGCGCGAACTGGCCAAGGCCATCAAGCGCGCCCGCTATCTGGCCCTCCTGCCGTATGTGGTGAAGTAAGATGAAGGTCGTTCTGCTGGAACGCGTCGAGAACCTCGGCGCCATCGGCGACGTCGTCACTGTCAAGGACGGCTTCGCCCGCAACTTCCTTCTGCCGCGCGACAAGGCCCGCCGGGCCACCGCCGCCAATCTGAAGGCCTTCGAACTCGACCGCGCCGCCATCGAGCAGCGCAACGAGAAGAACAAGGCGGAGGCTCAGAAGATCGCCGACAAGATCGACGGCCAGACCTACATCATGATCCGTCAGGCCGGTGAAACCGGCCAACTGTACGGTTCGGTCGCCGGTCGCGACGTCGCCGAGGCCATCCAGGCCGAAGGCGGCAAGGTCGAACGTTCGCAGGTCGTCCTGAACACGGCGATCAAGACCCTGGGCGTCCACGAAGTGCCGGTCCGCCTGCACGCCGAGGTCCGCGCTACGGTCAAGATCAACATCGCCCGCTCCATGGACGAGGCCGAGCGCCAAGCCAAGGGCGAGGACGTGATCCGCAGCCAGTTCGACGATGAGCGCCAGGCCGCCGAGCAATCGGCCCAGGAGCTGATCGAAGGCGGCGCCGGTCAACAGGAAGGCTTCGGCGACGAAGCCTGATCGCCTCCTGGTCTTCGGACCGGACCGGTCGAACTTCAAGGGCGCGTTCCGCAAGGGACGCGCCCTTTCTGCTGCGCGCCCCGCTGCGGCGCGACTTCATGACAAGTTTACAACACATTGAAGGCAAGCGAGCGTCTGAGGGGTAGTTGCGCATGAAACGACCTTGACGTCGCGCGCGAACGACCAACACGATTTCCTCTCGTCGTTTTTCGCATTCCCAGAGCAAGTTTTGCGCCGACTTGAAGGCGCGCTTATCGGCCTCAGCCCCGGGAGATCGTCATGCTGCGAAGTCCCACACCTTGCCCGACCTTCGGCTCGCACGAGCGTAACGTTGTAGATTTTCTAAGCCTTCAGCTCAGCAAACATGGTCAGGGCCGATGGTTGACCCGCCACGGGACCGCCCTGATATCGCCACAACGGCTGAACGCCGCCATCGGCCGACTAGGGGACCCAAGATGCATCAGTTTTCCGAGCGTGCAGCCTGGCTGCAACCCAGGGAGCGATGTCGCCGATAGCGTCTCTCTTAAAGAACGCCGCTCAAGACGGCGACGCCGCGCCGCCCGTGCGCCCTCTCCAAAACAGGATCTCTCCATGCGCCGCTCCGCTTTCCGACCTGCCGCCTCCACCCTGCTGATCACCTCATCGGCCTTCGCCTTGCTGACCGCCGCACCGGCCCTTGCTCAGCAACAATCTCAGGCCGACGCGGTTGACGACATCGTCGTCACCGGCACCCGCGTCCAGAATCGCTCGCGCCTCGACTCTGTCGCGCCCGTGGACGTCGTTACGGCCGAAACCCTGCAACAGCGCGGCTCGACCGAGCTGGCCACCCAGCTAGCCGCCACCGTCCCCGCCCTGAAC
>NZ_JBWKZJ010000027.1:0-39666 GCF_059424365.1 Brevundimonas sp. GW456-12-10-14-LB3 | reverse complement strand
GGCCGCCGAGTTCCCCCACTCGGCGGCCTTCTCGTTTGCGGCGCCGCACAACCGTTCCAACCTGAACGCTGTTCATGAGAATCTTCGCCCCTCAGGGGCTTCCCGAGCGATCAGTCCTGGCCTAGTCAGCGGTGTGGCGCTGCGTCGCGCCAGCCCCCAGCGGCCCCGGCCGCGTCGCCCGAGACTGGAAGTCCATGACCGCCCTCGATCCGCGCTCTGCAACGGTTCAGCCGATCACCCCGGCCCTGCTGGAAGCTTCATTCGCGCGGATTCTGGGAACCAGCCCGGGCGAGGCGGAGCGCTCCTTCCTGGCTCAGGCGCACGAGGACTACGCCGCCGACGAAACGCCGGAGCTGGACGGCGAGGATCTGGCCGCCCTGCTCGCCGCCTCCTGGCGCGCCGCCGGCGACTATCCGGCCGGCTCCCCGCCCCTGATCACCGTGGGGCCGTTGTCGGGCGCCGACGGCCAGGCCCTGGACTATGACCTGGTCCGCATCGTCCAGAACGACGCCCCCTTCCTGGTGGACAGCGTCATGGGCGTCCTGGCCGAGGCCGGGGTCTCTGTGCGCGCCCTCTTCCACCCCGTCGTCGCGCTGGACGGACGCCGACTGTCGGTCATCATCCTGGTCATCGATCCCGTGCCCCAGGAACGCCGCGACGCCCTGGGCGAGGGCCTGGCCCAGAGCCTGAGCGACGTCCACGCCGCGGTCGAGGACCACGAGGCGATGGCCGCCCTGATGCGCCAGGCCGTGCAGAGGTTGGAAACCACTCCGCCCGCGGTCGATCCGGCCATACTGGAAGAAAACATCGCCTTCCTGAAATGGCTGAAGAGCGACCATTTCGTCTTCCTGGGCGCACGCGACTACGACTATCCGCGCGGGGCCGACGGCGACTATGAGGCCGAGGCCCCCCTGAGCCAGTCGGGCGCCGGCCTGGGCATTCTGGCCGATCCGGAACGCACCGTTCTGCGCCGCGCCTCCGAACCGGCCGTCCTGACGCGCCAGATGCGCCGCCAGCTGGACTTCAGCGACCCCGTCACCGTGGCCAAGGCCAACGCCCGTTCGCGGGTCCACCGCCGGGCCTATATGGATTATGTCGGGGTCAAGCGGTACGGGCCGGACGGCAAGGCGACCGGCGAAACCCGGTTCGTGGGCCTGTTCACCTCCGAGGCCTATGACCGTCTGGCGACCGAGACCCCGCTGATCCGCCGCAAGGTGGCCAACGTCCTGTCGCGCGCCGACAAGGCGCCGGGCAGCCACAATGAAAAGCGGCTGAAGAACATCCTCGACAACTATCCGCGCGATGAGCTGTTCCAGATCAGCGAGGACGAGCTGCTGTCCATCGCCCTGGGCATTCTGCACCTCTACGACCGGCCGCGCATCCGCCTGTTCACGCGCCAGGATCCGTTCGACCGCTTCGTCTCGGTGCTGTGCTTCATTCCGCGCGAGAAGTTCGACGCCTCCGTGCGCGAGCGGATCGGCCAGATCGTCGCCCGCGCCTGGGGCGGGCGCGTCTCCGCCTGGTATCCTCAGCTTTCGGACGCGCCCCTGGTTCGGGTCCATTTCATCATCGGCGTGACGCCCGGCGAACATCCGGTTCCCGACGCGGCCCAGCTGGAACAGGATGTGGCCGAGGCCGGTCGCAGCTGGATCGAACGGTTCGAAGCCGCCCTGCGGCGGGCCGAGGTGGCTGATGTCGAGGTCGGCCCGCTCAGCGCACGCTGGGCTCGCGCCTTCGGGGCCGCCTATCGCGACCGCTATGACGCCGATGAGGCGGCGGTCGATCTGCGTGAGATGGATCGGCTGAACGCCACCGGCCAGGTCGGCGCCGGCGAGCCCGTGGCGGTCCGGGCCTTCCGCAATCTCGACGACAGTCCGCTTCAGTTCCGTTTCAAGCTTTATCGTCGCGGCCCCTCCGTCCCCTTGTCCGACGTCCTGCCGATCATGACGGACATGGGCCTGAAGACGCTGGAGGAATACGGCTATTCCATCCGGCCGATGGGCGAGGAAGAGATTCACGTCCATGAATTCCTGATGGAGGATCCGCGCGGCGAGGATCTGGTCTTCGCGGACGTCAAGGGGCCGTTCGAGCGCGCCTTCGCCGCCGTCTGGAGCGGCCTGACCGAGAGCGACGGCTTCAACCGACTGGTGATCGAACTTGGGATGGAATGGCGCGAGGCCGCCCTGATCCGCACCCTGGCCCGTTATCGTCAGCAGACGGGTCTGGACCCGTCCCAGGCCGTGCAGGAAGAGGCCCTGCGCGAATATCCCGAGGTGTCGCGCGCCCTGCTGGCCCTGTTCAAGGCCAAGTTCGAGCCGAACGGCGCCGCCGTGGAGACCCGCCAGGAGACCGTCGACGCCCTGACGGCCCAGATCACCGCCCTTCTCCAGGCGGTGAAGAGCCTGGACCACGACCGCGCCCTGCGTCGCATCGCCGCCCTGATCGGCGCGATCAAGCGCACCAACTACTTCCAGCAGGACGCTGACGGCCTGCCCAAGCGGCACATCTCGATCAAGATCGCCTCCAGCGAGCTGGAAGACCTGCCCCTGCCCAAGCCCTATCGCGAAATCTTCGTCTGGGCGCCGCACGTCGAGGGCGTGCACCTGCGCTTCGGCCCGGTCGCGCGGGGCGGCCTGCGCTGGTCGGACCGTCGCGACGACTTCCGCACCGAGGTGCTGGGTCTGGTCAAGGCCCAGCAGGTCAAGAACGCCGTCATCGTGCCGGTCGGCTCCAAGGGCGGCTTCTATCCGAAGCAGCTGCCCCGCACGACCGACCGCGAAGCCATTCAGGGCGAGGCCATCCGCGCCTATCGCACCTTCCTGTCGGGCCTTCTGGACATCACCGACAATATCGCCGCCGACGGCGCGGTGACCCGCCCGCCCCACGTGGTCGCCTGGGAGCAGGACGATCCCTATCTGGTCGTCGCGGCCGACAAGGGGACGGCGACCTTCTCGGACATCGCCAACGGCGTCTCGGCGTCTTACGGCTTCTGGCTGGGCGACGCCTTCGCCAGCGGCGGTTCGATCGGCTATGACCACAAGGCCATGGGCATCACCGCCCGCGGCGCCTGGGAGGCGGTGAAGCGCCACTTCCGCGAACTGGGCAAGGACATCCAGACCGAGCCTTTCACAATGGTCGGCGTCGGCGACATGTCCGGCGACGTCTTCGGCAACGGGGCCCTGCTGTCGAAGGCGACCAAGCTGGTCGCCGCCTTCGACCATCGCGACATCTTCATCGACCCGGATCCCAACCCCGAAGTCAGCTGGGCGGAGCGCAAACGCCTGTTCGACCTGCCGCGCTCGTCCTGGCAGGACTATGACAAGGGCCTGATTTCGGCCGGCGGCGGCGTCTTCTCCCGCTCGGCCAAGTCGATCCAGCTGACGCCGCAGATCAAGGCGGCCCTGGACATCGACGAGGACCAGCTGGACCCGGTCAGCCTGATCCGCGCCATACTGAAGGCGCCGGCCGAGCTGCTGTATCTGGGCGGGATCGGCACCTATGTGAAGTCCGCCGCCGAGACCGACGCCCAGGTCGGGGACAAGGGCACCGACGCCCTGCGGATCAACGCCGACGAACTCAGGGTCAAGGTGGTGGGCGAGGGGGCCAATCTGGGCTTCACCCAGGCCGGGCGGATCGTCTTCGGTCAGAACGGCGGGCGCATCAACACCGACGCCATCGACAATTCGGCGGGCGTGGACACCTCGGACCACGAGGTCAACATCAAGATCCTGGTCGGCTCGGCCGTCACCAACGGCGTCCTTCCGGCCGAGGAGCGGACCCCGCTGCTGGCGTCGATGACCGAAGAGGTCGGGCGCAAGGTCCTGGCCCACAACTACGACCAGACCCTGGCCCTGACCCTGCAACAGGCGGAAGGTCCCGGCGCCCTGGACGCCCAGCAGCGCTTCATGCAGAGCCTGTCGGCGCGCGGCAAACTGGACCGCAAGGTCGAGGGCCTGCCCTCCGACGCCCGCATCAAGGAGATGATGGCCTCGGGGATTCCTCTGGCGCGGCCCGAGCTGGCGGTCCTGACCGCCTACGCCAAGCTGGAACTGTCCGAAGAGATCGTGGCGTCCCAGGCGCCCGAGGATCCCTTCTTCGAGCAGATTCTGGTGCGCTACTTCCCCGACGCCCTGGCCCGGTTCGAACCGCAGATGAAGAGCCACCGTCTGCGGCGCGAGATCATCGCCACGGTCCTGTCGAACGAAGTGGTCAATATGTGCGGCCCGACCTTCCCGGACCGCCTGCGCGGCTCGGCGGAATGCGACACCACCGCCCTGATCATCGCCTTCGAGGCGGCGCGGCGCATCTTCCGGCTGGATGAGGCCTGGGACGCCGTCTCGAACCTGGATCTCAAGATTTCCGCCGAGGCGCAGACGGCCCTCTATCGTGAGATCGCCGTGGTCCTGCGCCGCCAGACCTTCTGGCTGGCGCGCCGCGCCAAGAACGGCGCTTCGGTCCAGGCGCTGATCGACCGCTATCGCCCCGTCGCCGACGCGCTCCAGGCCGAGGGCGCGCCGGTCCTGTCCCGTTTCGAACAGGGACGACTGGACGAACGGGTCAAGACCTTCGCCGACCACGGGGCGCCGGAGGATCTGACCCGGCGGATCGGCGTGATGCGGCCCCTGGTCGCCGCCGCCGACATCGGCGACATCGCTCAGGAGACGGGCTGGCCGGTCGCCGCCATGGCCCGGCTCTACCACCAGGTGGGCGCCGCCTTCGATTTCGACCGGCTGCGCGCGGCCGCCGGCTCGATCCCGTCGGTCGATCATTTCGATCGCCTGGCCGTTCGCCGCCTGATCGAGGATCTGATGACCGAACAGGCGACGCTGACGCGCGCCGTGGCGCGGGCGTCGGACGCTTCGGTGGGGATCAGCGAAGACGCCGCCGAGGGGGCCGTCGACGCCTGGATCGGCTCGAAACTGGCGGTGGTCGAGGGGGTTCGCGCCTCGGTGGACGAGATCGAACAGTCGGGCGCAGGCTGGACCTTCGCCAAGTTGACGATCGCCAACGCCACCATTCGCGACCTGGCCTCCGCGGCCGGCAAGGGCTGAACCGGCTGCGGCCGAGACTTGACGAGGGGGCCGCATCCCGGCCTCCTCCGTCAGGGAAAACCGGCTGGGGAGGCCGTCATGCCGAGAAAATTCCTGGTCGTCGTCGACGACAGTCCTGAGTTCGAAGCCGCCCTGCGCTTCGCCTGCCGGCGGGCCAAGTCCACCGGCGGGCGGGTGGTCATGCTGCGTGTCCTGGCCTCGCACAGCGACGCCCACTGGTCCGGCGCGCGCGAGGAGATCGAGCGGCAGCAGCGCGAAGAGGCCGAGGCCCTGCTGAACCGGCTGGGCGAGGAGGCGATGGAGCGGTCGGGCGCGCCGCCGGTCTTCCTGATCGAGAAGGGCGAGCCCCAGGCGGCGATCAAGAAGGTCGTGGGCGACGATCCGGACATCAAGATCCTGGTCCTGGCGGCGGGATCGGGCTCACGCGGCCCCGGCCCCCTGGTCTCCGCCATATTGAAACAGGGCGCCCATGTAGGGGGCCGCAAACTGCCCGTCACCATCGTCCCCGGCGAACTGACCGAGGCGGAGATCGAGGACCTGGCGTAGAGCCAATCCAGGAGAAGCGCCTCGGACGTTGAAGACTATTCCATTGAGTGTCGGTCTTCCTTCCCGCGTCAGCGGAAGGGACAACGTCTGGCGGCGGAACGCCGATTGAGGGCGGGTTCATCACAACGTGCACGACGAGGTCACGGCGGTCACGGCGAGTTCCGACGGCGTCGTGACCGCTGTGAATGCGCCGTTCTCGCCGTGATGAACGCGGTCGCCGCATCAAGGCCCTCTGACGCCGGAAGAGCGGCTCGGCGCGATGTCCGCCTTAAGGCCGCGCCAATTCAGGGGCTTGCAGATCCGATCAAGGATCTGCCCGGCGCCCCTTCAGCCGCGCCTATAATGGCGCCTCGGTCTTTGACATCGCCAAGAGGGCAGAGCGCGTCCGACACCGGACAGTCCGGTCGGTGTCCGACAGTTTCTTCATAGAAAACAAGGGCCGTCGGACAGATCGGACACATCGGACACCTTTTTTCGAGCCGACGGACCGCCCAGGCCGAAGCGCGGCGTCCTCAGCCCTTGGGGATCAGCCGCCACATATGCAGGGGATGGCGCACCGTCCCGGCCTCGGCGCCGGCGGCGTCTCCACGACCCATATAGAGGTCGGCCCGCACCGGGCCGCGAATGGCCGACCCCGTATCCAGGGCCATGGCCAGACCGCGATAGGAGGTCGTGGCGCCGCGCAGATTTCCGCCGTCCGCCTCCAGCCAAACCAGGTCGCCGTAGCGCCACTGGGACGGATCGACCGCCACCGCCCGGCGCTCGATCAGGGGCAGGCCCGCCGCCCCGGCGGGATGGCCGTCGTCGTCGGGGTCCAGCCGGAAGAAGATGTAGCGGGGGTTCAGGGCCATGACGGCCTGGGCCTCGGGCCCGCGATGGTCGGCCAGCCAGGCGCGGATCGCCTCTCCGGACGTGCCGTTCTCCGGCAGCAGGCCTTGGCGCGCCATCGGCCGGGCGATGCCGACGAAGGGCCGGCCGTTGTCGCCGGCGTAGGCCGCGCGGGCGCGGGTTCCGTCCTCGAAGGTCAGATAGCCGGAGCCCTGGATCTGGAGGAAGAAGAGGTCCTCGGCCCGCATCCAGGCCAGGGCCTGGTCGGGGCGGGCGTCGGCCTCGATGGCCGCCCGGTCGCCGGCGGCGCGGGGATCGGCCGGCTTGGGCAGGACGGGCGCCGAAAACTCCGCGTCCGGGGCGCGGCGGGCCGAATATTCCGGAGCGAAATAGGCGGTCAAAAGGCCGGGACGCCCGTCTGAGGTCTGAGCCGGGACCGCGCTGAAACGGGCTTCGAAAAAGGCCCGCGCGTCGGACGGAGTGACGGGAGCGGCCGCCATGGCCTGAGCGCGGCTGCAGACGGCGCGGCCGGCCGCATCCCGCGCGGCGGCGCAGCCGCCGACATAGGCGCGAAAGGCCGCCAGATGATCCTCGTCGTTCCAGCCGGGCAGCACCGCCGGGCTGACGCCCTCGGCGGGGCTGGGCGCGGGCAGATAGGGGCGGGGACCCGCCTCAGTCTCCGAGGGCCGGGACGCCGGCGGCGTCTGAGGAAGAGGCGGGGTGATCGCCGGGCCCGTGGAGCAGGCGGCGACCGCCAGCAGGGGCCACAGACGCGCCGTCCGCCGGCCGAGCCGGCGCGAGGCCGACATCAGGCGCTGGCCGGCTCGACGCGGGCCAGGACCCAGTTGGGATCGGCGGCGCCCAGGCTGCGTTCGAAGGTCCAGTGTTCGGCGGTACGGCGTTCCTCGACCAGGGGCTCGCCGGTCACGGAATCGGCGGTCTCGCCCGAGGCCTTGGTCACGCGGCTGCGCAGTTCGGCCAGGAAACGGACCTTGGCCACGGCCTTGTCGCCCTGGACCGTGGCGCCTTCAAGATCGGCGCGGGGCGGGAAGAGGAATTCGACCGTCTCCGTCTCGCCCCGGGTTTCCCGCGCCGCGATGCCGGCCTCGAACGAGGCCATGACGGTCGGCGTCAGAAGGGGCTTCAAGGCGGCGCGGTCGCCGGCGGCGTAGCCGCGCACGATGGTCTCATACGCTTGACGCGCCCCTTCCAGAAACCGGTGCGGATCGAAGGCGGGATCGCGCGCCTTCAAACCCGCGATGGACGCCAGAAGGGCGGCGTCCAGGGCCGGCGTCTTCGAGGCCTCGGGGGCAGTCGGGCTGGGCGGGGCCAAGGTCTTGGCGTCCTCCTGCGGCTGTCGCCCCACCTTCTTGCCCAGCACATTGTAGAGCTGGAACAGGACGAAGGCCGCGATGACGGCGAAGATCACGATCTGGAACTGGACCGGCAAGGGGACTTCCTGAATGTCGGCGCGCGAAGGAGAAGGCGCGAGGGAGACGATTAGGGGCTGATATAGGAGGAAGCAAGGCGCGGCGCGCCCCCCGGCGCAGGTGCGACATTGCGGCCGGCCGCCCCGGCGTGTTAGTCGCGGCGCCTTATTCCGGCCCTATCGGCCCTTTTCGCAATCGAACACGCCCATGACCGACGCCGCCCCGCCCGCCGACACCGCCGCTCCGGCCCAGCCTCAGCAGGGTCAACCCGCAGGCCCCGGCTTCCGCATCCTGGCCCAGTATGTGCGGGACTTTTCGTTCGAAAACCCGCGCGCCCCGGAATCCCTGCGTATCGACGGCAAGCCGGCGATCGACCTGGGCGTCGAAATGTCGGCCCAAGGCCGCCCCGACGGTCTGTTCGAACTGGACCTGAAGCTGTCGGTCAAGGCGACCCACGAGAACCAGGCCGTCTTCCACGTCGAACTGGTCTATGGCGGTCTGTTCCAGCTGGCGAACGTCCAGGAGCAGGACATTGAGCCCTTGCTGCTGATCGAATGCCCCCGTTATCTCTTCCCGTTCGCCCGCGAAATCATCGCCCGCGCCACGGCCGACGGCGGCTTCTATCCGCCCTTCATGCTGGACCCGATCGACTTCGCCGCCATCTATATCGCGCGCCAGCAGCAGATCGCTCAGCAGCCGATCGAGACCGGCCAAGCTTAAGCCGAACCCAAATTGACGAGGGAAGGGCGGTCCTCAGAGGGGCCGCCTTTTTCGTTTCGGCCGAGGCGCGTGGAATCAGGCCGCCGCCTCTTCGTCGGCCCCGACGCCGTAGGCCGCCCAGAGCGACCGGTCCTTCAGGGTCTCGGCCAGGAAGGCTAGATGGTCCGCCTGCTCCTCCGGCGTCGAACGCGGAGCCAGGGGGCGGGGGCGGGGGCCGTAAGCTGCCGCTTGAACAGCGCCGGTCGCGCCGCGGCTCGCCGCCGGGGTCGACGACAGGTCCAGCACCCGCTCCTTGCCGCCGCGCAGCTCCAGATAGACCTCGGCCAGCAGACGGGCGTCGATCAGGGCGCCGTGCAGGGTCCGCTCGACCAGGGACACCTTGAAGCGCTTGCACAGGGCGTCCAGCGAGTTGGGCATGCCCGGGAACCGGGCCTGGGCCAGTTTCAGGGTGTCGATCCAGCGCGCCTCGCCCGTGATCGGCCGGCCGCAGCGCGCATATTCGAAGTCGATGAAGTTCCGGTCGAAGGCCGCATTGTGGGCGATCATCGGGGCGTCGCCGATGAATTCGATCAGATCGTCGACGATCTCGTGGAATTTGGGGGCGTCCTTGACCTTCTCGTCGGTAATGCCGTGGACGCGGATCGCGTCTGGCGGGATCAGCCGCTCGGGATTGACGAACCGGTGGAAGGTGCGGCCCGTCGGCAGCAGGTCCAGCAGTTCGATACAGCCGACCTCGATCAGCCGGTCGCCCGTCTTGGGGTCGAAGCCGGTGGTTTCGGTGTCCAGAACGATCTCGCGCGCCATCGCGCCTTAATGGCCCCGTTCGTCAGACGGTGAAAGAGCCCCCGCGCGGCGACGGGGAGATATCCACGCCGGATCCAGCACAGTCTGAACCACAGCGGCGACCTCGGCTCGGGCAGGCTCCAGGCCGTGGCCGGTGTCGATAACGAAGTCGGCGCGGGCGCGTTTTTCCGCGTCGGGCAGCTGGCGGGCCAGAACGGCCTCGAACCGGTCGCGGGTCATGCCGGGGCGGGCCAGAACCCGTTCGGCCTGGACCTCCGGATCGGCGGTGACCACGACCACGGCGTCGACATGGGCGTCGCCGCCGGTTTCGAACAGCAGAGGAATGTCCAGGACCGCCAGCCTTACCCCCATGGCCCTGGCCGCCGCCAGATCGCCCGCCCGGCCCTGGGCCACCAGGGGATGGACGATGGCTTCCAGCCGCCGGAAGGCGGTTTCGTCCCGCCCCAGGGCCTCGGCCAGGCGGACGCGGTCCACGGCGCCGTCCACGACCACGCCGGGAAAGGCCGCGCCGACCGGCTCGACCGCCGCGCCGCCGGGGGCGTAGAGGCGGTGCACGGCGTCATCGGCGTTCCAGACCACGGCGCCCAGGTCGGCGAACATTGCGGTCGTCGTCGACTTGCCCATGCCGATGGAACCCGTCAGGCCGAGCAGGATCATGCCGTCTGATCCATATGGGCGGTCAGCAGGGCGCGCAGATCCAGCGGCGGGGGCGGTCGGCGGAACAGGGCCCGGAACGAGGGCGCCGCCTGGCCGATCAGCATGGCCAGGCCGTCGACCGTCGGCAGGCCCCGCACCCGCGCCGCCGCCAGGAAGGGGGTGGTCAGGGGCTTGTAGGTCATGTCCATCATCACCGTGCCGGGGGCGACGGCGTCGAAATCGAAATCCGGCTGGACGCTGAGGGCGTTGATGACCAGGGCGGCGCCGTCCAGGGCCTCAGACGCGGCCATGACGCGGACCGAGGCGCCGAGATCGGCCGCCAGGGCCTCGGCCCGGTCGCGCGAGCGGTTGACGATCCGAACCTCGGCGCCCGCCTCGACCAGGGCGCCGGCCCCGGCCCGCGCCGCGCCGCCCGCGCCCAGCAGCACAACCGGACGGCCCTGCAGCGCCAGATCCGGCGCCTGTTCCTTTAGGCCCAGCATCAGGCCGACGCCGTCCGAACTGTCGGCCGAGACCCGGCCGGCGTCGAAGGTCAGGATGTTGGCGGAGGCGGTCAGCCGGGCCGCCGCCGTGGCCTGGTCGGCCAGGGCGAAGGCCTGTTCCTTGAACGGGGCGGTGACGTTCAGGCCCTGGATCAGACCGGCCCGGCCGGCGGCGACCAGGGCCTCGAACCCCGCCGCATCGGCGGGGGCGAAGGGGACATAGGCGCCGTCGATGTTCCCGGCCGCCAGCCAGGCGTTGTGGATGACGGGGCTGAGGGAATGGGCCACCGGATTGCCGGCGATCCCGGCGACCAGGGCCGCGCCCGTAATGCGATGACGGCTCATGCGGACAGGACCCCGACGCGACGCAGCTCGGTCAGGACCGGCCAGAGCGGCAGGCCCAGGACGGTGAAATAGTCGCCGTCCACCGCCTCGAACAGCTGGGCGCCCAGTCCCTCCAACCGGTAGGAGCCGACACAGGCCAGCAGGGCCTCGCCCTCGGCGGCCAGATAGGCGTCCAGAAAGGCGTCGGAGAAGTCGCGCATCCGCATCTCGACCGTGTCCACGCCCGACCAGACGATCTCGCCCTTGACCGCCAGGGCGGCGCCGGAATGGAGATGGTGGGTGCGGCCGCGCATGGATTCCAGCCGCGCGCGGGCGGCCTCGAGCGATTGGGCCTTGGAGACCAGCCCCCCCTCGAAGGCCAGGGTCTGGTCCGAGCCCAGAACCCAGGCGATTGGATCGTCGCGCGAGACCGCCAGGGCCTTGGCCTCAGCCAGACGCACCGCGAGGGCGGCGGGGTCCAGCTCGGTCGAGACGGCCTTGATCGCCGCCTCGTCCACATCGGCGATGCGGATGTCGAAAGGCACGCCGGCGTTTTCCAGCATGGCGCGGCGGGCGGCGCTCTTGGACGCCAGGATCAGGGTTTCGGCCGTCACCAGCTGGTTCCGATCTTGTGGGTGCGGTGCTCGCTGAGCAGATTGGTGATGGCGGCCGCCGTCTCCTCCACCGAACGCCGGGTGACGTCGATGGTGGGCCAGCCCCGCCGAGCGAAGGCGCGCTTGGCCTTGATCGTCTCCTCTCGGACCGCGTCCTGGTCCGTATAGCTGGACGACTGGCTGGCGTTCAGGTTTTCGATCCGGTTGCGGCGGATCTGGACCAGCCGGTCGGGCGAGACGGTCAGGCCGATGACCAGGGGATTCTTCAGCTGGGTCAGGCGCTCGCCGTCCTCCTGGCCCGGCACCAGGGGCACGTTGGCGGCGCGGATGCCGCGATGGGCCAGATAGATGCAGGTCGGAGTCTTGGACGTTCGGCTGACGCCGCACAGCACGACGTCCGCGCCCTCCAACTGCTCCAGGGTGCCCTGACCGTCGTCATAGGCCATGGCGAAATCGAGCGCGGCGATCCGATTGAAATAGTCGTGATCCAGAGCATGCTGGGCCCCTACGCGGGTCGAGAGGGCCGCCGCGCCGAGATAGCGGGACATGGCCCCGACGAGGGGGTCAAGGGCGCCGATCTGGGGCATTTCCAGCCGGCGACATCCCTCCTCCAACTGTTCGCGCAGCTGGCGGTCGACTAGAGTATGCAGCACCACCCCCGGCGCGGCCTCCACCTCCTGCAGAACCCGGTCCATCTGCTTTTCCGAGCGGACCAGGGCGTAGATATGTTCGATCGGAATGACGCCGTCGAACCGCGCCGTCACCGCCTTGGCCATCGCGTTCAGGGTCTCGCCGGTCGAGTCCGACACCAGATGCACGTGAAAATAGGTGGCCAGGCGGGCAGGGCCGGGGCGGGCGGCGGCGGGTCGCGCAGGACTCATTCGGGGATCGTCTCTCTGTTGAAGGACGGGTCGCGCCCTGGGGATGGCTGGGGACCGTCCGGGCGTTTCTCTCCTTAGACCCAGACGGCGACGGCGGCGAGCGGGGATGAGGGTGGACGACGACAACCCTCCGGCCCCGGTTCATCCCAAGGCGGAAAACCGTTTTCCGCCTCTTTGTGGAAAATCCTAATGAAGGGTTAACACCGGTTTACCTCGTTCACAGGCCGAACGCCCCGCAAAGCCTTTGCCGTTAAGGTTTCATTAGGGATTGTCCACCGGCCGTATAATCCTGTTCCGCATCCCCGAAGGCGCCTGGAGGCGCGTGGATATCCGCTTTTGTTCCGCCACAGCCGCCGCATTCATCCCCGCCGTTCCACCGCCCTACCTGCCACTACGAATCTTTTAATTCTTAACTTGATTAGGGATTGAGAGCGGGGGGCTGTGACCTTAATCGTCCGGCATGACCGATCCGACCCAGAACGCCGTTCAGACGCCCCAAGAGGCGCCGATGATGATTCGGGCTCTCCGAGGAGAGACGCTGGATCGACCGCCGGTCTGGTTCATGCGTCAGGCGGGACGGTATCTGCCCGAATATCGCCGGCTGAGGGCCGAGGCGCCGGATTTCATCAGTTTTTGCCTGAACCCGGAGATGGCCGCTGAGGCGACGCTCCAGCCGATGCGTCGGTTCGGCTTCGATGCGGCCATCGTATTCGCCGACATCCTGCTGATCCCCCAGGCCCTGGGTCAGGACGTGTGGTTCGAGACGGGGGAGGGACCGCGTCTGGGCGCCATGCCCATTCCGGGCCGGATGATGGAGTTGGCCGCCGGGGCGGGCGAGCATCTGTCCGCCGTGGGCGAAACCCTGTCGATCGTGCGCGCGGCGCTCGAGCCGGAGCGGGCCCTGATCGGTTTCGCCGGCGCGCCCTGGACCGTGGCCACCTATATGCTGGACGGCGAAGCCCGGACCATCGGCAAGGGCGAGCGGGCGGCGGCGCGGACCTACGCCTATGCCGATCCCAGGCGGGTGGATGAGACGCTGGAGGTCCTGGTCGAGGCGACGGCCCGGTATCTGAAGATGCAGGCCGACTCTGGCGCCCAGGTGCTGAAGATCTTCGAGAGCTGGGCCGAGGGCCTGCCCGACGATCTGTTCGAAAGGCTGGTCCTGAATCCCCACCAGGCGCTTGTGAAGCGCACGCGGGAGTTGGGCGTCACCGTGCCCCTGATCGGCTTCCCACGGGGCTCTGCAGCCCTGGCGGAGCGGTATGCCCAGGCGGTCGAGGTCGATGCGGTCGCCCTGGACACCGCCTGTCCGCTGGAAGTCGGCAGACGGGTGCAGCAGATCAAGCCGATCCAGGGTGCCCTGGACCCCCTGCTGCTGCGGGCCGGGGGCGAACTGCTAGACCGCCGCGTGGATCAGCTGATGGAGGCCTGGGGCCAGGGGCCGTGGGTGTTCAACCTGGGTCATGGCATATTGCCCGACGTGCCCATCGACCATGTCGAACGGGTTCTGAAAAGGATCGGCGCCCAATGACCCAAACCCTGCCGGGCCGCCGCATCGCGGTGGTGCTGTTCAATCTGGGCGGACCCGACGATCAGGCTTCGGTGAAGCCCTTCCTGTTCAACCTGTTCAATGATCCGGCCATCATCGGCCTGCCGGGGATCGTGCGCACGCCCTTGGCGAAGCTGATCGCCAGCCGGCGCGAGGCGAGCGCCCAGGCCAACTACGCCTTGATGGGAGGCGGGTCGCCCCTGCTGCCTGGAACCCGGCTGCAGGCTGAGGCCCTGGAGGCGGTGCTGAACGCCCGGTTGGCCGGGGACGAGGTCCGGGTCTTTATCGCCATGCGCTACTGGCGGCCGCTGACCGATCAGACGGCGGTCGAGGTGGCGGCCTTCGCCCCCGACGAGGTGGTGCTACTGCCCCTCTATCCGCAGTTCTCGACGACGACGACCCAGTCCTCGCTGAAGATCTGGAACGAGACCTATGCCGGGTCGGGCGTCAGCCGGACGGTCTGCTGTTATCCTCGCGCCGACGGCTGGGTCGAGGCCCAGGCCCAGGTGATCGCATCCAAGCTGGATGAGGCGGGCGACGGACCGGTGCGGGTGCTGTTCTCGGCCCACGGCATCCCGGAGAAGTTGGTCAGCGGCAAGGGCGACCCCTATCAGGAACAGGTCGAGACGACGGTCGCCGCCGTGGTCGCCGCCATCGAGCGCGGCCGGGGCCCCATCGACCATGCCCTCTGCTACCAGAGCCGCGTCGGACCGATGAAATGGCTGGGGCCGTCCACGCCTGAGGCGATCGAACAGGCCGGCCGCGACGGGGTCGGGGTGGTCATCACCCCCATCGCCTTCGTCTCCGAACACATCGAGACCCTGGTCGAGCTGGACATCGAATACGGCGAACTGGCCCATGATAAGGGGGTCAGGCCCTATCTGCGCGCGCCGGCGGTCGGCACTGCGCCCGTGTTCATCGAGGCCCTGGCGGAGGCGACGATCGATGCCTTGGGCCGCACGGGGGTGGCCCCCTTCGGTTCGGGCTGTCGGGCGGGCTGGAGGGCCTGTCCCTGTCGTAACCAAAGGAGTGCGGCATGAACCTGTATGATCTGGCGCGCGGCCTGCACATACTGGCGGTGATCGCCTGGATGGCCGGCCTGCTGTTCCTGCCGCGGCTCTATGCCTATGACGTCGAGCAGAACGCCAAGCCCGAGCCCCTGAGGGGCGAGATGCAGGCCCTGCTGAGGCTGTGGCAGACGCGGCTGCTGCGGATCATCCTGAACCCGGCCATGATCCTGGCCTGGGGGTTCGGCCTGTGGCTGATCCATATCGACGTCTCGGCGCGGGGGGCCGCCTTCTTGGCTGAACCGTGGATGGTCGCCAAACTGATCGGCGTCCTGCTGCTGAGCGGTTGGCACGGTTTCCTGGCGGACCAGCGCAAGAAGATCGCGGCGGGGACGTCGAAATATTCCGGCAAGTTCTGGCGGATGACGAATGAGGTCCCGTTCGTCTTGGCCATCATCATGGTGCTGTCGGTGACGACGGAGTGGACGTTCGGGTGAGCGGCTCCGCTTGACCTGACCTCTCGCCTGTGGTTCCGCTGGCGGTGAACCGTTCGGTCCTTCCGGCGGTCCCTCTCTCTTCGCGACGCCCGTCGGTTCGACCAGCGGGAGACCGTCGCGCTCCCCTTCGGCCTTACGGCCAGACATTTCCAGAGACTTGACGCCGTGCGGTTCCGTGCGCGCGTCCGCGAGCCTGTATCATGACCGACGTCACCGACACTCCCGAGACCGAAATCGAGGCCGAAGCCCCGACCCATCACGGCGCCGCCCATGAGGCCGGCGAGGCGGCGGGCGCGGACTCCGGCGTGGACACCACGGCGGACGAGGACGAGGACGGCGAGCCGGTGGTGCCGAACGGCCGGATCACCCTGGCCGAGCTGAACGAAAAGACGCCGGCCGATCTGGTCGCCTTCGCCGAACAGCTGGAGGTCGAGAACGCCTCCAACCTGCGTAAACAGGATCTGCTCTTCGCCATCCTGAAGGCCCTGGCGGAGGAAGAGGTCGAGATCATCGCCGACGGGGTGCTGGAAATCCTGCCTGACGGTTTCGGCTTCCTGCGCAGCCCGGACGCCAACTATCTGCCCGGCCCGGACGACGTCTATGTGTCGCCGTCCCAGATCCGCCGCTTCGGCCTGCGCTCGGGCGATACGGTCCACGGCGCCGTGCGGGCGCCGCGGGAGGGCGAGCGCTATTTCGCCCTGCTGAAGGTCGACACCATCAATCTCGAAGACCCCGAGATGGTGAAGACCAAGGTTCTGTTCGACAACCTGACGCCCCTCTATCCGGAGGAGCGGCTGCACATGGAAATCCAGGATCCGACCCTGAAGGACCGTTCGGGCCGGGTCATCGACATCGTCGCCCCCTTGGGCAAGGGCCAGCGCTGCCTGATCGTGGCCCCGCCGCGGGTCGGCAAGACGGTGATGCTGCAGAACATCGCCAAGTCGATCGAACGGAACCACCCAGAGGTCTTCCTGATCGTCCTGCTGATCGACGAACGGCCGGAAGAGGTCACGGACATGCAGCGGACCGTCAAGGGCGAGGTCGTGGCCTCCACCTTCGACGAGCCGGCCACGCGCCACGTCGCCGTCGCCGAGATGGTGATCGAAAAGGCCAAGCGTCTGGTCGAGCACAAGAAGGACGTCGTGATCCTGCTGGACTCCATCACCCGCCTGGGCCGGGCCTATAACGCCACCGTCCCGTCGTCGGGCAAGGTTCTGACCGGCGGCGTCGACGCCAACGCCCTGCAACGGCCCAAGCGCTTCTTCGGCGCGGCGCGGAATGTGGAGCAGGGCGGGTCCCTGACTATCATCGCCACGGCCCTGATCGACACCGGCAGCCGGATGGACGAGGTGATCTTCGAAGAGTTCAAGGGCACCGGCAACTCGGAAATCGTGTTGGACCGCAAGGTGGCCGACAAGCGCATCTTCCCCGCCATCGATGTGCTGAAGTCCGGCACCCGCAAGGAAGACCTGATCACGCCGAAGGACCAGCTGGCCAAGACCTATGTGCTGCGCCGCATCCTGAATCCGATGGGTCCGCAGGACGCGATCGAATTCCTGCTCGACAAGCTGCGTCAGTCGAAAAACAACGCGGACTTCTTCCAGTCGATGAACACCTGATCCGTCATCTGATGGTTTCACGTGAAACAGGAGACACGGCGGCATGAAGGTTCAGATCGAGATCGATTGCACTCCGGCGGAGGCGCGCGCCTTTCTGGGACTGCCTGACGTCGCCCCGCTGAACGAGGCCATGGTGGCCGAGATGACCAAGCGGATGGAAGCCAATGTCGCCGCCATGCAGCCGGACGAACTGCTGAAGACCTGGACCAGTTTCGGCCTTCAGGCGCAGGATCAGTTTCGGCGGTTGATGGAAGCGGCGGTGAAGTGAGCCACAGGTTTCTCCGCAGTTGGAGAAGCCCCTGAGACCATGACCCAGGACACCATCTTCGCCCTCGCCACCCCACCCGGTCGAGGCGCCATCGCCGTCTTGCGTCTGTCGGGGCCGGCCGTCGCGCCGACGCTGAAAGCCCTGGGCGCGGGAGGGCTGAAGCCGCGGCTGGCTGCGGTCCGGGAGCTGAATCATGATGGCGTCCCCATTGATCAGGCCCTGGTCCTTCGGTTCGTCGGGCCCCATTCCTATACTGGCGAGGACGCTGCCGAACTTCATCTGCACGGCGGCCGTGCGGTGGTCGAGGCGGCTAGTCGCGCCCTGATCGCCTTGGGACTGCGGCCCGCCGAGCCGGGTGAGTTCACCCGCCGCGCCTTTCAGAACGGCCGGATGGATTTGGCCCAGGCGGAGGCGGTGGCCGATCTGATTGATGCGGAGACGGCGGCCCAGGCGAGACAGGCTCTGGGTCAGCTGGACGGGAAGCTCAGCGAGACCTACGCCGGTTTCCGTCGCGACTTGCTGAAGGCCCTGGCCCTGGTCGAGGCCGAGATCGACTTCCCCGACGAGGAGGTGCCGGACAATCTGGCGCGGACGGCGGGGCCCGTGCTTGAGCGGCTGGCGCGCGATCTGCACCGCGCCGTCGAGGACGGGGCGCGAGGAGAGCGCGTCCGGGACGGCTATCGCGTCGTCCTGATCGGCGAGACCAACGCCGGTAAGTCGTCGCTGTTCAACGCCCTGATCCAGCGCGAGGCGGCGATCGTCACGCCGATCGCCGGGACGACGCGCGATGTTTTGGACGCCGAACTGGTGATCGGTGGCTATGCCGTCACCCTTTCGGACACGGCCGGATTGAGAGACAGCGACGACCCGGTGGAGGCGGAAGGGGTGCGGCGCGCGCGGGCGCGCGCAGAGGGGGCGGATCTGAGGCTATGGGTTCGAGCGCCCGGCGACGTGGAAGGCGTGGCCGCCGGCTATGTTCGGCCGGGTGATCTGATCGTGGCCAATAAGAGCGACCTGGGATCGGCCGATGCGGGCTCTGAAGGCTGGGACCAGATCGCCGTAAGCAGTCATACCGGCGCGGGCTTGGGCGAGCTTCATGACTGGATCGCCGCGCGATTACAGCGGGATCTGTCGGGGGCGGACTTCCCGGCGATCACGCGCGAACGTCATCGGCTGCGGCTGAGCGAGGCTCTGTCGGATGTAAAGGCGGGCCTGGCCGCGCTGGAGGCCTCGCCTGAAATGGCGGGCGACGATCTGCGCCGCGCCGCGCAAGCCCTTTCACGCGTCACCGGCGAGATCGGTGTCGAAGAGGTGTTGGGCGAGGTGTTCTCGACCTTCTGCATCGGCAAGTAATACCGGTGTTTCACGTGAAACACCGTAAGTAGGACTACGTTCAGCGAACCCTGTCGTCACCGTCGCACGCTCTCGCCTCTGGCGAAATCTGCTGTTTTGGCCTATGTGGCGCGCATGATCCCCACAAGCGACTATTCGTTCGACGTCGTTGTCATCGGCGGCGGCCACGCCGGCTGTGAAGCCGCCGCCGCCTCTGCGCGCGCGGGGGCCCGAACCCTGCTTCTGACCCAGAAGTTGGAGACCATCGGCGAAATGTCCTGCAACCCCGCTATCGGCGGCCTGGGCAAGGGGCATCTCGTGCGTGAGATCGACGCCATGGACGGGATCATGGGCCGTCTGGCGGACGTCTCTGGCATTCAATTCCGACTGCTGAACCGGTCCAAGGGCGCCGCCGTTCGGGGACCACGCAGCCAGATCGACCGACGCCTGTATCGGGAAGCCATGCAGGCGGAACTGGCTCAAACGGCGAACCTGACGCTGATGGCCGGCACGGCGGAGCGGCTGATCTTGGACGGCGACCGCGTTACGGGCGTCATTACCGGCGTGGGGGAGGGGATTCGGGCCGCTGCTGTCGTCCTGACGACCGGCACCTTCCTGAACGGCGTCATTCATCGGGGCGAGGAGCGTATTCCGGCAGGCCGGCACGGCGAGGCGCCGTCGACGGGTCTGGCCGTTGATCTGCACGCCGCCGGCCTGACCATGGGCCGGTTGAAGACCGGCACGCCCGCGCGACTGGATGGGCGGACCATCGCCTGGGACCGGCTGGAGATGCAGGAGGCCGACGAAACCCCCAGCGCCTTCTCCTTTCTGACGGATCGGATCACCGTTCCTCAGATCGCCTGCGGTGTCACCCACACGACCGAACAGACCCATCGCCTCATCGCTGAGAACCTGAGCGAGAGCGCAGTCTATGGCGGGCGTCTGTCGGGGCGCGGCCCCCGCTACTGCCCTTCGATCGAGGACAAGGTCGTGCGGTTCGCTGACAAGACCAGCCACCAGATCTTCCTTGAACCGGAAGGTCTGGATGATCCGACCGTCTATCCCAACGGGATTTCAACCTCCGTATCCGAAGCCACCCAGCAGGCCTTCCTGCGGACCATCCCCGGTTTGGAGACTGTTGAGGTCTTCCGTTACGGCTATGCGATCGAATACGACTATGTCGATCCGCGCGAACTGACGGCCGCCCTTGAGGTCAAGAAGAGACCGGGTCTCTATCTGGCCGGCCAGATCAATGGGACGACCGGATATGAGGAGGCGGCGGCCCAGGGCTTGATGGCCGGGCTGAACGCCGCTCGGGCGGCGGCGGGTCAAGACCCAGTGATCCTGGGTCGGGACCAAGCCTATATCGGCGTCATGGTGGATGATCTGGTGACGCGCGGCGTAACCGAACCCTATCGCATGTTCACCAGCCGGGCTGAATACCGTCTGACGCTGCGAGCCGACAATGCGGATCAGCGGCTGACGCCGCTGGCGATGCAGCTGGGGATCGTCGGCTCCGACAGGGCGGCGCGCTTCTCGGACAAGGCCGGCGCCTTGGCCCTGGCGAGCCGTGTTTCACGTGAAACGCTTTTCACGCCGAAAGAAGCCAATGCCCTGGGCATTCCCGTGAATGCCGACGGCCGTCGCCGCTCCATGCGTGAACTGCTCGCCTTTCCGGGCGTCACTCTGCAACAGTTCATGCCGACCATTCCGGCCATCGCGGACTGGACGCCTGAAGTCCGCGAGCAGATCGAAATCGACGCCGGCTACGCCAACTATCTCGATCGCCAGGCGATCGACGCCCAGGCCCTGCGCTCCGAGGAGGATCTGATCCTGCCAGCCGATCTCGACTATGACGGCGTCGGCAGCCTGTCCAATGAGGTGCGCGAAAAGCTCAGCCGCATCAGACCCCGCACCCTCGGCCAGGCGGGGCGTATTGAGGGCATGACGCCGGGCGCCCTGACGGCCCTGCTGGCCCATGTCAAAAAGTCGCCCAAGGTCGAGGCGGTCGCCTGATGCTGGAAGGGGAGATGGCCGCCTTCCAACGCAAGGCCGGCGCTTCAGATGCGCAGATGGCCGATCTGGAGGCCTTTCGCCTGCGGTTAGGCGAGGCGAACGCGGTAATGAATCTCGTTGGGCCGGACAGCCTGCCGGATTTTTGGAACCGCCACGCCTGGGACAGCGCGCAACTGCTGCAGACGGCGTCCTCGGCGCGTTGTTGGGCGGACCTCGGCGCGGGCGCGGGTTTTCCCGGCGTGGTCCTGGCGATCATGCTGAAGGGACGATCGGACGCCCGGGTTTGGCTGATCGACAGCTTGGGGAAACGTTGTCGGTTTCTGCAGGAGGCGGTCGATGCGTTCGCCCTGCCCGCCACGGTGATCAACGGCCGGGCGGAGGATCAGACCCTAAAATGCGACGTGGTGACCGCTCGCGCTGTGGCCCCGATGGAGCGGCTGCTGGGTTATGCACAGCCCTATTTTGAAAGGGGTGCACAAGGTCTGTTCCTCAAGGGGGAAAGGGTCGAATCCGAGTTGATCGAGGCCCGTAAATCCTGGCATTTCGAGGCTGAACTGGCCCCGTCGCAAAGCGACCCGCGCGGCCGCATCGTGACCGTCCGGAGTGTTCGTCGTGCCCGTTCCAAGCACTAACAAACTGCCTGCCCGCGTACTCGCCGTCTCCAACCAGAAGGGCGGCGTGGGCAAGACCACGACCGCGATTAATCTGGGAACCGCCCTGGCCGCTATCGGAAAGCGGGTCCTGATCGTCGATATGGACCCCCAGGGCAATGCCTCCACCGGCTTGGGCGTTCCACGTGAAACACGGCGGGTCACCATCTATGATGTGGTGGTGGATCAGCGCTCTATCGAAGACGCCGCCGTCCAAACCACTGTTCCGGGGCTCTGGATCGTCCCTGCCGATGCGGACATGTCTGGGGTCGAGATCGAGTTGAGCCAGGCGGATCGGCGATCCTATCGCTTGAGGGACGCTCTTCGGCAGCATGACGACGGCCCTACCGCGTATGACTATGTGCTGATCGACTGTCCGCCGTCGCTGAACCTGCTGACCCTGAACGCCATGGCGGCGGCGGATGCGGTTCTTGTGCCGCTCCAATGCGAGTTCTTTGCGCTTGAAGGGCTCAGCCAGTTGATGCGGACCATCGACATGGTCAAACAGAGCCTGAACCCGTCTCTCGAAATCCAGGGGCTGGTGCTGACGATGTTCGATCGGCGGAGCGCCCTGTCGGGCCAGGTCGCCAATGACGTGCGCGCCCATTTTGGCGACAAGGTCTACGACAGCGTCATCCCGAGAAATGTTCGGGTCGCCGAGGCGCCGTCGTTCGGAAAGCCCGCCCTGATCTATGATCTCAAATGCGCCGGCAGTCAGGCCTATCTGCGCCTTGCCAAGGAAGTGGTGAAGCGCGAACGCCAGCGCCAGAAGCTGGCCGCCTGAACGGCCGCTACACACCTGATTAGAAGAAGAAACGGAACAGTATTTTGGCTGAACGACAAAGAGGTCTGGGCCGCGGCCTGTCGGCCCTGATGGGCGAGAACATCGAGGCGCCGACGGCGCCCAACGCCGCCATGCCTTCGGGCGTGCAGCGCGTGCCGATCGAGAGTTTGAAGCCCAATCCCGATCAGCCTCGGAAAATCTTCACCCAGGAACAGCTGGATGAACTGACGGCCTCCATCCGTGACAAGGGGGTGCTTCAGCCGATTCTGGTCCGCACCCATCCGAAGGAGGAGGGGGTCTGGCAGATTATCGCCGGTGAGCGCCGCTGGCGCGCTTCCCAGGCGGCCCGGCTGACGGAGGTGCCGATCGTCGTCCATGAAATGGATGACGTCGAGGTTTACGAAGTCGCCATCATCGAGAACGTCCAGCGCGCCGATCTGAACCCGCTGGAAGAAGCCGACGCCTATCGGATGCTGATGGAGCGGTTCGGCCGCACCCAGGATCAGGTCGCCGGCATCGTCGGCAAGAGCCGCAGCCATGTGGCCAACACCCTGCGTCTGCTGCAACTGCCTGAAGAAGTGCTGTGGTATGTACGGAACGGCAAGTTGACGGCCGGCCATGCCCGCGCCCTGGTGACGGCGCCCAACGCCGGCGCCCTGGCCGAGCAGGCCTATAATGAGGGGCTGAACGTTCGCCAGGTCGAGGCCCTGGCCCGCCGCGCCGCCGAGGGTCCCAAGCCGGTCAAGGCCAAGCCCGCCCCCAGCGAGGAAGGGACGGCCGACGTCGCCGCCCTGCAACAGGATTTGGCCGACGCCCTGGGCCTGTCCGTTCAGTTGAACGACCGCGCAGGCAAGGGCGAGCTGACCATTCGCTACGGCTCCCTGGAACAGCTCGACGACCTGTGCCGTCGATTGATGCGCGGCTGAGCCCCGCGATGTGCTAGACAGGTGGAATGACCGATAATGTTCCGCCGCCAACCGCCGCCGAAAATCTGAAACAGGCGCTGGCCGCCAAAAAGGCGCGCCGGCAGGGCGGAGCGGGCCAGGGTTTCGCCGGTCCAGCCGGCGCTCCGTCCGCCGGCGACGAGCGCAGCGTGGCCGCCCGCAACATGGCCCTGGCCAAGCCCGCCTTCCGCAAGGCGTCAAAGCGAGGCTGAGCCGCAGCAGCCCCGCTCAAAGCCCCAGACGCTTAGCCCGTCCGGCGATCTCCAGCAGCAGGCGTTCGGCGATCAGCTGGTCGGGCATGCCGGTCGTCTTGGTGGCGACGTCGGCGGTGTTGACGCTGTCGAGCACCTCGTCCAGCGCCTCCAGACGCCAGGCGCGGGCCTGACGCAGCATCTCCGCCTCCTGTTTCCAGAAGACGCCCGCCGCCTTGGCCGCCTCCTTGGCGCCGGCCCCGTTGGCCTGAAGAATATTGATCCGCCGCAGCCGCCCCAGATGCAGGGCAGCGGATCGGACGGCCAGGACCGAGGATTCCCCCTCTGCGAAGGCGCGACGCAGACCCGCTTGAGCTGGGCCGGGCCGCCCGCCGAAGGCCTGGAGCGCGGCGTCGGACAGGGAGGCGTCCGGCTCGACCCCAAGATGCTGGTCCAGAAGCTCGCTGTCGATCGTCCGCCCGGAACCGGGACCGATGAACAGGGCCAGGCGTTCGATCTCCTGGCGCATCAGACCCCGCTCACGCGGCAGGCGAGCCACGAAACGATCGAGGGCGTCGGCGGTCAGACCCACCTTGTCGGCCGCCAAGGCCTCGCGGGTCATTCGGGCCACGTCGCCGGTCTCATCCTCATAGCAGACGATGCCGACGGCCCCATTTTCCTTTTCGGCCGTCTTGCGCAGGGCGGACTCACGACCCAGTTGGTCGGCCTCGACCACCAGCATGGCGTCGGGATTATAGCCGCCCTCGGCATGGATCTTGACGGCGGCGGCCACCGCCTTGTCCACCCCGGGCTTCAGCGCCGACAGCCGGATCCGCACCAGGCGGCGACCGCCCATCAGGGACATGGCCGTCAGGGCCTCTTCCAGCCTGCTTTCGTCGCTGTCGATGTCGCTGTCGGTCAGGACGGTGACGTTGAAGGGGTCGTTCAGGTCCGGGGTGATCGCCCTGCACAGGATCTCGGCCCGTTCGGCGACGCCCGACCGATCCTTGCCGTGGATCACCGCCGCCCGGATCGCCGGATCGGGCGCCTTCAGAAAGCGGTCGATCTCGGGGCGTTTGGCTAGAATCACCGGTTCGACAGGGCCTGCATCAGGTCCAGCCGAATCAGACGCGCCAGTTCGGCGGCCGCGCGTTCTTCACCGTCCTGCTGGGCGGCGATGGCGGCGTAGGGCTGGTCGTCGGCGGCGTAGGTGGTGGTGACGGTCTCCACCCCGGTCGCGGGTGCGCCTCCAGCGATGGGCGTCAGGGTCCAGGTCGCCTTGACCGTCAGCTCATAGCGGGTGGCGGTGTCGTCGATCCGGCGCCCCAGGGGCCGTCGGTCCTGTTCGACACGGGTCGTCAGCCGGTAAAGCGGAGCCGCAGACCGGTCCAAGGCCAGGGCGTCCTCCAGCTGTTCACGCAGGCGATAGCCCAGTCGGTCGTCCTGGGCCGTCACCGCGATCCGGCGCAGGGGCGAGCCCACGCCCGGCTCGGCGTACATGGGCGTAAAGCCGCAGGCGGCGAGCGCCAGGACGCTTAGTAGGGCAAGGTTGGTTGGGACGCGCATCAGCCGGCCACCAGATTGACGATCCGATCCTTAACCACGACGATCTTCTTCACGCTCAGACCCTCCAGACGCGCCTTAACCGTCTCGTCGGCCAGAACCAGGGCCTCGACCTCGGCCGGCTCCATGCCGCGCGCCACGCGGATTTCCGCCCGACGCTTGCCGTTGATCTGGATGGGCAGAACCACCTCGTCGTCGGCCGCGAGCGCAGCGTCCCACACCGGCCAGGGCGCGTCCAGAACCATCCCGTCCTCTCCCAGCCGGGTCCAGCATTCTTCAGCCAGGTGGGGGGTGAAGGGGGCGATCAGGCGCGCCAGGGCCGACAGGGCCTGACGCTTGGCCTCGCCGCCCGCCTGGGCGCTGTCACGCACCGCGGCGACGAAGGCGTAGAGCTTGGCGATGGCCGAGTTGAAGCGGAAGCCTTCGACCCCCTCGGACACGGCCTTGATGGCCTTGTGGGTCTCTCGCAGCAGTTCGGCGTTGGCCTTGTCCTCGCCGGCGAAGCCGGGGTCATAGGCGTCGAACAGGCTCCAGGTCCGCTGCACGAACCGGCTGGCGCCCTCGACCCCGCCCGGCGTCCATTGCACGTCCCGCTCGGGCGGGCTGTCGGACAGGACGAACAGACGCCCGGCGTCCACCCCGTGGCTTTCCAGGATTTCCTGAGGCGCGACGACGTTCTTCTTGGACTTGGACATCTTCTCGATGTCGCCAATCGACAGACGCGCGCCGTTCGACAGGCGGGTGGCGACTCGCTGGCCGTCGATCGTCTCGATGCGGACGTCGGTGGGTTCGACCCAGCGCGGCTTTCCGACCTCGTCCTGGCCTTCGAAATAGGTCTCGTGGACCACCATCCCCTGGGTGAACAGGCCCGCGAACGGCTCCTTCACCGCCAGCATGCCGGCGTCCGACAGGGCGCGGGTGATGAACCGGGCGTACAGCAGGTGCAGGACCGCGTGCTCGACCCCGCCGATATACTGATCCACCGCCAGCCAGCGGTTCGCCGCCTCGGTGTTGATCGGCTCGGCCGCCTTCGGGTCGGTGAAGCGGGCGAAATACCAGCTGGAGTCGACGAAGGTGTCGAGCGTGTCGGTCTCGCGCGTCGCATCCTGGCCGCACGACGGGCATTTGACGTGTTTCCAGGTCGGATGGCGGTCCAGCGGATTGCCGGGCACGTCGAAGGTCACGTCCTCGGGCAGTTCGACCGGCAGCTGGTCGGCCGGAACCTCCACCGGGCCGCAGGACGGACAGTGGATGATCGGGATGGGACAGCCCCAGTAGCGCTGGCGTGACACGCCCCAGTCGCGCAGCCGATAGATGGTCGCGCCCTGGCCGGTCCCGGCCGCCTCGACGCGGCGGATCGCCTCGGCCTTGGCCGCCTCGATATCCAGCCCGTCCAGGAAGTCGGAATGGAAGATGGAGCCGGGGCCCGTATAGGCCTCGTCGCCCACGGCGAAGTCGTCGCCGGCGCCCTCGGGGCGGACCACCGGGATCACCGGCAGGCCGTATTTGCGGGCGAAGTCCAGGTCGCGCTGGTCATGAGCCGGGCAGGCGAAGATGGCGCCCGTGCCGTATTCCGACAGGATGAAGTTGGCGATCCAGACCGGGATTTCGGCGCCGGTGAAGGGATGAAGCACCTTCAGACCCGTATCCCAGCCGATCTTTTCCGCCTGTTCGATCTCGGCCTGGGAGGCGCCGCCCTTGCGGCATTCGGCGACGAAGTCGGCGATGCGCGGATCGGCCTCGGCCAGCTGTTTCGAGATCGGGTGATCCGGCGCCAGGCCCAGGAAGCTGGCGCCGAACAGGGTGTCGGGCCGGGTGGTGTAGATCTCGACGCCGGTCTCGTAGCCGGCGGGGGCCTGGCCCGAGAAGTCCCAGGTCATCTGAAGCCCCTTGGAGCGGCCGATCCAGTTCTCCTGCATCAGCCGGACCTTCTCGGGCCAGCGATCCAGGGTCTTCAGCCCGTCGATCAGGTCGTCGGCATAGTCGGTGATGCGCAGGAACCACTGGTTCAGCTTGCGCTTCTCGACCACGGCGCCGGAACGCCAGCCGCGCCCGTCGATCACCTGCTCATTGGCCAGGACGGTGTTGTCGACCGGGTCCCAGTTGACCACCCCGTCCTTGCGATAGACCAGACCGCGCCGATACAGCTCCAGGAACCAGGCCTGCTGCTTGCCGTAGTATTCGGGGTCGCAGGTGGCGAATTCGCGTGACCAATCCAGCGACAGGCCCAGCAGCTTCAGCTGCTCGCGCATGTTGGCGATGTTGGAATAGGTCCAGCCCTTGGGGTGGATGCCGCGTTCCATGGCCGCATTCTCGGCCGGCATGCCGAAGGCGTCCCAGCCCATCGGGTGCAGGACGTCGTAGCCTTGCGCGCGCTTGGACCGCGCCACCACGTCGCCCATCACATAGTTGCGGGCGTGGCCCATGTGGATGTTGCCCGACGGATAGGGGAACATCTCCAGCACATAGTATTTCGGCCGGCCGGTGTCCTTGGTCACAAAGGCGGCGGCTTCGGCCCAGCGGGCCTGCTGGCGGGGTTCGGCGGTCTTGGGTTCGTAACGGGCCACGGTCGTCCTGAAGTCAAAAGGGCGCTGCCGCCCTCCCGGCTCACTAGCCCGAAGGACGACAGCGCCCAAGCAGATTTGCGCTCAAACCGCCCTCTGAGCGGCGCCAGGCGCAAAAGGGTGCTCAAGTAGCCCGAAGGGCGGTAGCACCAAAAAAGCGCTCAAACAGCCCGAAGGGCGGTAGAACCTACAGGGAAAGCTAAAGCAGGCGTTAGCCTGCTTTAGCCCGCATTAGACAGGTTCAGCTGGCGCGCCTTGGTCAGGATGGCGTTTTCCAGGTCCGCCTCGGTCTGGGCGGCGACCGGAGCGGCGGTCCACTGACCGTCGGCGCCCTTGATCTCCTTGGTCACGGTCACGTTCAGCGCATCGGCGCGCAGGCGAGTGTCCAGGATGAAGACGGTGGCCTTGAAACGCTCGTTCGGCGTCTGGGGGTTGATGTACCAGTCATAGTTGATGACCCCGCCCCACGGATCGGCGGTCAGCAGGGGCATGAAGCTGAGGGTGTCCAGCGAGGCGCGCCAAAGATAGCCGTTGACGCCGATGCCCTGCTGCACGTCGGTCTTGGCCTTCTTTTTGCCGCCGCCGACGAAAGGAAGGCTGGAGCAGGCGCTCAGGGCCAAGCCTGAGACCAAGGCGACAGCGACGCCGCGAACCAGGGCCTTGTTGAGGCTCATCAAGGAAGTCTCCGTAAACTCAGGGACGTGAAGGCCCTCGCCCCCACGCGCGCGCGGCGTCGCTCTGACGGTCTGCGCCGTTGCGCTGTTCTATAACACGGGCAAAAGGGGCGATGACAAGGCGAACTCGGCCGTGAGACGTCGCGGGAGCGGTCTCGCGGCCGAGGAGACAACGGTTTTGGCCAGAATCTCGTGACGCTTGAGCCACATCGCGCTGCAACAATGCGGAGGAACCCCGCCCCGGCGCCAACGTTGCGTTGACCGCAAGCGCCCCCGGTGTCTAATCGCGGCGTTCACGGCCCAAAGCGCCGGGGCAGGGTTGAAGGCGTCGCCGTCGGCGGCGTTCGAAGGGTTTGGAATGCGTTTCGGCGGTTTCTCGGCTGGACTGGTTGCGGCGACGGCTCTGCTCGCCGCCACGCCTGTGCTTGCGCAGAGCGCAGCGTCACGCAGTTCGAGCCTGTCTCTGTCGGAAGCCCAGTCGGCTCAGCGCCACGCCCCCGCGCAGCAGCGTCGCGGCCTGCGTCTGAACGACAGCGGACGCTGGGCCCTGGATTTCAATCTGAACCAGCCTGTGGGCCGCGAGACGGACTGGGGAGACGTCGAAGCCGGCGCCTATTACCGGCTCAACGACCGTCTGCGCGTCGGCGCCGCTGCGGCTGTGGCCTCGCCGGAGGCTGATCCTGCCCGAGCGCCGGAAACCAGCGCCCGCACCCAGCCCCGCGTCCGTCTGGAAACAATCTTTAAGTTCTGACGCCGCCGAAGGCGGACTGGATCGTCTCCACCGCCGCCAGGCCGCAGGCGCCCGATCCCGTCAGCAGCGCAACCCGGTCCGGACGCAATCCACCCAGGGCGTAAACCGGAACCCCGGCGCGTTCGACCAAGGTTTTGAACGCCGCCGCCCCCAGGGCCGGCTTGGTCGCCGACGCGCCCCCAGCCGGAAAGATCGGCGACAGGATCAGGGCCTCCACCCCTGAAGCCGGCGGTTCGGCCCCGTGCCAGGCCGCCGTCAGCCGCCAATCCGGGCGCCGTCTTCGCTCATCGGCGGCGCGATCAGCTTCTCTCTCCGGCAGATGCAGGCCGTCGGCCGATACGGCGTCGGCGAGATCGGCGTCCTTTCCGACCAGAAGTTCAACCCCGGCCTCACGCGTCACGGCGCGCAGACGAAGGCCGATCTCGAGCGCCTGATCGGCGCCGAAGGCGCGATAGACGACGGCCGATCCCGGCGGCAGGCGCGCCGCCGTTTCCCAGGGGCGGGGGGTGCGCGCCGGGTCGGTGAAGAACAGCAGCGGGGGCAGACGCGCCGCCGCCGGGCTGACAGCGGCGGCGGCGCGGTTTAGAGCGGTGGCCGCATCCCAGATCATGCGCGCATCGTCGCTGTAACCGGCCGGCAGGATCATGACCTCTTCTTCTCCCGCTTCGGCGTCTCCGTCCACCGATCCCGCCGCAATCTCCGACAGGCTGGCCGTCGTCCGCGCCCGTATCGCAGAGGCCTGCCGGGACGTCGGGCGCGATCCCGAAACCGTCGTTCTGACCGCCGTCTCCAAGACCCAGCCGCCGGAGGCCATCGCGGCCATGAGGGCGGCGGGCCAGAGGGTGTTCGGCGAAAACCGAGTGCAGGAGGCCCAGGGACGTTGGGCCGAGGGCCTGTACGGCCGCCCCGGCGGGGCGGAGCTGGAGCTGCGTCTGATTGGGCCGCTCCAGACCAACAAGGCCGAAGACGCCGTGGCCCTGTTCGACGTCATCGAGACCCTGGACCGGGAGAAGCTGGCGCGCACCCTTGCCGAGGCTGCGGCGAAACGGGGCCGATCGCCGCGTCTGCTGATCCAGGTCAATACGGGGGCGGAGCCGCAGAAGGCCGGCGTCCTGCCCGACGCCGCCGAGGCTCTGATCGCGACGGCGCAGAAGACCTATGGGCTTACGGTCGAGGGGTTGATGTGTATTCCGCCCGCCGATGAGCCGCCTGAACCCCATTTCCGGCTTCTGGCGCGGCTGGCCGAGGACAATGGCCTGTCGGTCCTGTCCATGGGGATGAGCGGCGATTACGAGACGGCGATCCGCTGCGGCGCCACCCATGTCCGGGTGGGAACGGCGTTGTTCGGGGAACGAAAACCATCCGAAACAGTCTCTAGGCCGTAACTCGACGTGAATTCGCACCCCCAAGCCTTGGCGCGGGGGCCAAGCCTCGCCATTGTCTGTCCATGCCCACGCCCAAAACCATCCTGATCATCGATGACGACGACGACCTGCGCGAGGCCTTGGCCGAGCAGTTGAATCTGCACGAAGAGTTCAAGACCCAGCAGGCCTCGACCGCCGCGGACGGCGTTCGTATGGGGCGCGAGATCCGCGCAGACCTGATCCTGCTGGACGTCGACCTGCCCGACATGGACGGCCGCGAGGCCTGCCGCCTACTGCGCAAGGACGGGGTCTCCACCCCGGTCATCATGCTGACCGCCCAGTCCGCCGACGCCGACGCCATTCTGGGCCTGGACGCGGGCGCCAACGACTATGTCACCAAGCCCTTCCGGTTCGCGGTCCTGCTGGCCCGCATCCGCGCCCATCTGCGCAGCCACGAACAGTCGGAAGACGCCGTCTTCTCCATCGGCCCCTATGAGTTCCGGCCCGCCGCCAAGGTCCTGATGGACGCCAAGGGCAAGAAGGTGCGGCTGACGGAAAAAGAGACGAACATCCTGAAGTATCTCTACCGCGCCGGCGCCAAGCCCGTGTCGCGCGAGGAGCTGCTGACCGAGGTCTGGGGCTATAACGCCGGCGTCACCACCCACACCCTGGAAACCCACATCTATCGCCTGCGCCAGAAGATCGAGCCTGAGCCGGGCCAGGCCAGGCTTCTGCTGACCGACGCCGGGGGCTATCGGCTTCAGCCCTGAGGGGTTCCGAAAAAGGCGCCGCTACACTGGGCGCGCCGGTTCTCTGTCAGGAAGCGTTTTTCGCCCTTCCTCCTTTCCCACCGTGAATACCGGAAGGAAGATCTGGACCAGCGGGCCGATGGCGAGGGCGTAGAGGATCGTCCCGACCCCGACCGAGCCGCCCAGGGTCCAGCCGGCGACGACGACGGTCAGTTCGATGGCGGTCCGCACGGTCTTGATCGGCCAGCCGGTGCGGGCGACCAGACCGGTCATCAGGCCGTCGCGCGGTCCTGGGCCCAGGCCCGCCCCGATATAGGCGCCGCTCGCCACGCCATTCAGCACGATCCCCGTCGCCAGGAACAGGCTCCGAACCGGTAGGACCGGGTCCGCTGGAATGTATCTCAGCGCCAGGCCGGCGACCGAGCCGATGACCAGAACATTGGCGATCGTGCCTATTCCTGGCTTCTGGCGCAGCGGAATCCACAGCAGCAGCACGGCCATACCGATCAGATTGACCACCATGCCGAAGCCGAGACCGGCCGGTTCGGCGAATCGTTCGAAAACGCCCTGGCTCAGGACGTCCCAAGGGTCGAGACCCAGATCCGCCCTGACGATCAGGCCGATGGACAGGCCGTAAAGGCTCAGGCCCAGGAAGAGTTGGATCAGGCGGCGGGTCATGAGCGGCGTTTCGCCTAAACTGGCTTTGGAAAAAAGGTCCAGTTCTGTCATTCTGGCCCCATGTCCTCGCGGTCTATCGGTACAGCCTCTCTGATCCGCCACCTGGGCGCTTGGCGCGCGCCGGGCGCCGGCCCGGCCTACCGTCAGTTGGCCGGAGCGGTCAGACTTTTGATCCTGGACGGACGGCTTCCTCTGGCGGCGCGACTGCCGGGAGAGCGCGAAGCGGCGCAGGCGCTGGGTTTGAGCCGTACGACCGTGTCGGCCGCCTATGGACGACTGCGGGATGACGGGTTTCTTACAGGGGGACGCGGCGCCTCGGCGCGGACCAGCCTGCCGGGTGAGGCGCCGACGGGCGGCTCGCGCGGCCTTACTGAAGCCAGAACCTCTTCCCGCGCGGACGAGGTCCTCGACCTGACCGCCGCCGTCCTGCCGGCCGATCCCAGCGTTCACGCCGCCTATGTCCGGGCTCTGGAGCGGCTGCCGACCCGTTTGCCGGGCCACGGCTATGAGGCCTCGGGGGTTGAGGCCCTGCGCGAGGCGGTGGCGGCCGCCTATCGGCGGCGCGGCTTGCCGACCTCGCCCGCCCAGATCCTGATCACCCACGGGGCTCACAATGGACTGGTTCATCTGCTGCGGCTGATGGTCAGGCCGGGTCAGCCGGTCGTCTTCGACCATCCCACCTATCCGCAGGCGCTGGACGCCATTCTCGCGGCCGGCGCGCGTCCCACGCCGGTCGCCCTGCCGGACGACGCCGGGGCGGGAGCGGGGACTGAGGGGTGGGATGTGGAGGGTCTGATCGCCGCCTGTCGGACCAGTGGCGCGCCCCTGGCCTATCTGGTCCTCGACCATCACAATCCCACCGGGCGGATGATGCGGGCGGCGGATCGGCTGCGGCTTCTGGCGGGGCTGAAAGGGTGCGAGACCCTGCTGGTGCTGGATGAGACCCTGGTGGAGCTGACCCTCAGCGGCCCGCCCGCCCTGACGGCCTCGGCGGTCGATGCGCCGCGTGTCGTGCGCCTGGGCTCCCTGTCCAAGAGCGTCTGGGGCGGGTTGCGCATCGGGTGGATTCGCGCGGACCGGGCGGTGATCCAGCGGCTCGCCCAAAGCCGCGCCAGTTTCGATCTGGGCGCGCCGATCCTGGAGCAGCTGGCGGCGGTCGAACTGCTGGGCGACGGCGGCGCCGGCCTGGCGGCGCGACGGCCTCTGCTGCGAGCGCGACGCGACCATTTGCGGATGCGGCTGGCGGAACGGCTGCCGCAGTGGGTCTGTCCCCGGCCGGCAGGCGGCCTGTCCGTCTGGGCGCAACTGCCGGCGCCGATCAGCTCGGCCCTGGCGGTCCAGGCGGCCGAGCGCGGCTTGAGATTGGCGTCCGGTCCGCGCTTCGGCGTGGACGGCGCCTTCGAACATCGGCTGCGATTGCCCTATACTCTGTCGGAGCCTGTTTTGGACGTGGCGGTCGAGCGATTGGCTCAGGCGGCCGAGGCGCTGGAGCGCAAGACACGGCCGGTTTGCGCGCCCCCGCCCCGTCGCGTCGCCGTCTATTGAAGGCGCGGTTCGCCTATCCGGAAACGATAGAGGGCGGCGGATTTGCTCCGCCGCCCTCCTGAGCGTCAATCGACTGGGCCCGAAGGATCAGAAGGTGGCGTTGACGCTGACCTGGAAGACCCGGCCGGTTTCCAGATAGCCGCCCTTGCGGTCGGGCGAGACATAGCGTTCGCCCGCCCCGACGGTCGACCAACGGGTCGGTTCGTCGGTCAGGTTGCGGACCGCAGCCCCCACTTCCAGTCCGGGCGCCAGGGTCAGGGCGACGCCCAGGTTCAGCTCCTTGGACGGCTGGATGTAGATGTCGGGCTGGCTGTCCTGAACCGTGTCCAGGCGACGACCGGTGTAGTTGTACCAGAGGCTGGCCCGCAGCGACCCATGCTCATAGCCGGCCTCCAGATTGTACATCAGCTCGGGCGCCTGGGGCAGGTCGCTCTTGCGGATGTCGGTCGAGGAGAGGCGGTATTCGGCCTCCGTCTGCTGATAGGTCAGGTTCCCGCCCAGCGACAGGCCGTCCATCCAGCCGTCGACCGGCAGGACATAACGACCGCCCATTTCGATCCCGGTGGCGGAGCCGCCCAGGCCGTTGAACGGCTTGATCAGGATGACGCCATCGCTGGTCTTGCTCGTGCCCGTCCGCAGGGCGGTCGGCACGACGATATTGTCCAGATCCTTGTGGTAGACGGCCAGTTGCAGGTTGGAGCCGACGGCGTACCATTCCAGACCCAGGTCATAGCTCCAGCCCTCAACCGGTTTCAGATCGGGGTTGGGCTGGCTGATGCTGATGACGGCGTTGGTGACGGGGTCGCGGCTGACGGTGGTCGGACCCGCCAGCTGGCTGCCCGCGGGCCGGCTGTAGCTGGAACGCGCGGCCGCCCGCACCACCAGGGCGTCGCTGGGACGCCAGGCGGCGATGACGCTGGGATCGACATGGTCGTAATCCCGATCTGCGGTCGCGAAACGGGCGCCGTCGGCGTCCTTCACGAAGAAGCGGGCTTCGAAGTGGTTGTCCTCGTAGCGGACCCCCGGCGTGATCTCCAGGGCGCCGCCGGCCAGTTTCAGGGTGGCGGCGGCGAAGGCGGCCGTCCGGTCTTCCCGGCTGTCCGACAGGCCCTGGTTCAGCTTCTCTTGCGAAACCACCACGGTCGAGCCGTACAGATCGCGTTCGTTTTCGACGAAGCGGCGATCTACCAGCTTCACCGGGCGCACCGTGCCGTGGTCCATGAAGTCGGTGATCAGGCGGCCGGGCGTCGCGCCGATCGACGGGCCGTCCACGGTTCCAGCCTGCAAGGACGTGCGGAAACGGTAGCGGGTGTCGTCCGGGGCCAGGCTGCGGCCGTCCTGATCGGCCGTCTCGTACAAGCCGCCGACCGAGGCGCTGGCGAGCACGCCGGAACCGGCCCAGGTCAGGTCGCCCTTCACCGTCTTCTTCACCTCCGACAGATAGCCGTAGCCCTGCTGGACATAGATCTGGCTGGGACGGTCCTGGCTGGCGACATAGGCGGTCGCGCCGGCCGACAGCACCGGCATGGGCCAGCGAGGGTCCGACAGGTCCAGCTTCAGCCCTTCGGTCGAGGCGCCGGTATTGCCCGTCGCGCCGTTATAGGCGACGCCTCGCCAGGCGGCCTCGATCGTATTGGGCGAGTCCAGACGGCCGTCGGCATAGGCGGCTTCCAGCGAGGCGGTGAAGTCGCCGAAGCGCAGCTTGCCCCCCGTCTGGACCGACAGCAGCTCCTGTTCGACGTCCTCGACGCGGAAATAGTTGGCCGGATTGATGCCGTAGGGCGTGTAGTCGCCGGCGGCGTTGTAGTTGGCGCCGCCCGGATTGGGATTGGTCTGGCCCGAGGTCCGCTCGCTGCGAAGCCCCGTCTGGTTCATCGTATTGGTGTTGGTGTAGGTCGCATAGTTGACCCGGGCGAACAGGTCCAAGGGCTGGGTGCGATAGTCCAGAGAGGCCGTGGCGCCGTAGCGTTCCACCGTGGAGTTGAAGAAGTTCCACTGAAGACCGTCCGCCGACAGGGCGTTCTCATTCTCGCGGGCCGAGCCGACATTGGCCCTGGAAGTCTTGTAGTCGTTCTGAACAGCGACGCTTTCGGCGGCGCTGTCCTTCTGCTCGTAATAGGCGGAAGCATAGACGCCCAGGCGACCGTCGGCGAAGCGACGCGCCATGTCCACGCCGACTGCGCCGCCCAGGCTGTCCTGACCGCGATCCTGGGCCAGTTCGGCCATCTGGCCGACGGCGCGCAGGCGCAGCATCTGGTCACCGAAGTCGAAGGCGGTCGGCGTGACCAGATTGACGATACCGGCGATGGCGTCGGCGTCGAGCGTCGCATCCGGCGTCTTTTCGATGCCGATGGTCTGGATGGCGAAGGGGCTGAACAGGTTCAGCGAGATCGAGCGGCCGCCGGCCGTCTGGGGCAGGCGCAGGCCGTCCAGCGTATAGGCGTTGAAGCTGGTGTCGAAGCCGCGGATGGCGACGTATTGGGCTTCGCCGGTGGCCGACTGGTTGCGGCCCTGGTCCTGACTGACCGACACGCCGGGCAGGCGCTTGGCCAGGTCGGCGATGGTGGTTTGGGGGTTCAGGCTGACGTCGCCGACGGCGACGGCGTCCACGACGCCGGTCGCCTGGCGTTCCTCGACCAGAACCGTCTGGGCGCGCCGGGCGCCGGTCACGACGATCTCTTGCAAGGTGGCTGGGCCGGTAGCGGTCTCGGACTGGGCCCAGGCCGAACCGCCGGCGCAGAGCGCGGCGAGGCTGCAGGAAACGCCGAGAAGGGCGCGCCGAGTGGACGAACCTGAAATGGTCATTGGAAATCCGATTAATGAGGCCGCGCCCCCATGGGCGGCGCGGGCTCCTTAGTGCGGGTCAATGACAGGCTGCCTAAAGCTATGCGCCTGAAAGGCTAAGCTTGTGCGACGCTTGTGGGACAGTTGTCGGGGTCAGACGGACAAATCGACCGTCACCGGCGCATGGTCGGACGGCCGGTCCCACTCGCGGACGTCATCATGAATCCGGGCCGTGTCCTTGATGACGGCCGGGGTCAGGCCGGGCGAGGTCCAGATATGATCCAGGCGAAGGCCGCGGTTCGACTTGCGGAAGTCGGCGGCTCGATAACTCCACCAGCTGGCCAGCTTCTGCGGTTCGGGGAAACGGTCGCGCAGCACGTCGGCGAAGCCGCCTGTGGCCTGAAGTCGGTTCAGCACCTCCACCTCGATCGGCGTGTGGCTGACGATCTTGGACATGTAGCGGTGGTTCCACACGTCGCCCTCGCCCGGTGCGATGTTGAAATCGCCGGCCATGACCAGGGGGCGAGACCGATCCTGTCGGGCGACGATCTCGGTCAGCTGTTCGTAGAAGTCGAGCTTGTGATCGAACTTGGGGTTCAGCGTCCGGTCGGGCACGTCGCCGCCGGCGGGAATGTAGAAGTTCTGAACGTCGATCCCGGCGACCCGGGCCGAGACGCAACGGGCGTGGCCCAGTTTGCAGACCTGGAAGGTCTCGCTGTCCTCAAGCGGCAGGCGGCTGGCGATCGCCACCCCGTGCCAACCCTTCTGGCCGGCGACACGCATATGAGGCAGGCCCATCTCTTCGAAGGCGGCGCGCGGGAACTGATCCGTCGTGCATTTGATCTCTTGCAGCATCAGAACGTCGGGAGCCCGTTCGGCGACGAACCGGGCGACCTGATCGATGCGCAGGCGGACGGAGTTGATGTTCCAGGTGGCGAGGCGAAGGGTCATGCTTCGCTTTAACAGGCCGCGCTCCGGAAGAACCACCCAGAAAAAAGGCCCGGCCTCTGCGGGCCGGGCCGATCCAGTTTCGTCTCTCTCGCCGCCGGGGAGGGGGATGCATCCGGGCGGTAGAGCGGCCGCCGCCGCTCTGTGTTCTAGATGTCACGACCGAAGGAAAAGGTCAAATTGTCACATTTCTCGCTTGGCCGTGATTCTCCGGCAACGGACGGATACCGGTGATTCGCGACTTCCGCTCTTACAGGCGCTAGTTCCGACCGGGTCGGCGGGTAGGGTCTCGCAGTTGGAACAGGCTGGCCGCCAAGCCGGAGGCAGGCTGAAGCGAGGTCAGCTGAGTGCGGGTCCGCGATCCCTGGGCGTCGGAAATGGTCCATTCGTGCAGGCGGATCGGATCACCGGCGAAGGCCAGAACCACCTGGCCGTCGTTGGGCCGATTGGCGTCGCGGGCGGTGATGGCGAAGGCGCCGGACTGCATCCGCGTGACGCGGTCGATCCGGACGCCCTGGTCCAGCCGCACATTGCGCGCAAGGAAGGTCGAAAGGGGCGTCCGTCCCAGCGGCACCTGCTGGAAATTGTTCAGCCGCGGATCATAGCGTTTGACGTTGTAGCCGTCCGACACGACCAGCAGACCGGCCGGACTGGTGTATTCGAACCGCATCTTGCCGGGGCGCTGTAGATAGAACCGGCCCTCGCGGCGCTGTCCGCCCGGACCCGTCTCGACGAACGTGCCCTGGGCCGAGGTCAGGCCTTGGAGATAGGTCTGGGCCCGTTGAACCACCGCCCGATCCTCGGCCGATAGATTGGATTGGGCCTGGGCCGCGTCGAACATCCCCAGGGCGGCCAAGCCCGTCACAAGTCCGGCGCCCAGCAGCAGGGCGCGGCGTTGGGAATCGACGGCGGCGTCGATCGGGGCGGCGAGGCTCTCGGCGACGGCGGTGGTGGTCATGAAGTCAGTCTCCCGTTCGGGATGGTCAGCGATGCCGCCGTCTTGCCCGATCGGCTTGGCGTCGGAATGACGCGAGCCTGACCATATTCCGGCGCTCCGATGAAGCCCTGTTCATCGAAATGCTGAAGCTTGGATGCGACGGCGGGTCAGACAACGGCTCGAAGGCGCAGCCGTTCCTCGGCTTGGCTCACACCATCGGCGGCGGGCCGGCCAGGACGTCGCGCTTGCCGGCGTGGTTGGCGGGGCTGACCACGCCCTCCTGCTCCATGCGCTCGATCAGGGAGGCGGCGCGGTTGTAGCCGATCTGCAGCCGGCGCTGGACATAGGAGGTCGAGGCCTTGCGATCGCGGGTGACCACGGCCACGGCCCGGTCGTAGAGATCGTCACCGGAGCCTCCGTTCCCGCCCTCGTCGAAGCCGCCGTCCCCGTCGCCGTCCGGTTCGTCGGTGATCAGGTCGAGGTAGTCGGGCTCGGCCTGGGCCTTCAGGTGTTTGCAGACGTCCTCGACCTCCTTGTCGTCGACGAAGGGGCCGTGCAGGCGGGTGATGCGGCCGCCGCCGGCCATATAGAGCATGTCGCCCTGGCCCAGCAGCTGTTCGCCGCCCTGTTCGCCAAGTATGGTGCGGCTGTCGATCTTGGAGGTGACCTGGAAGGAGATCCGGGTCGGGAAGTTGGCCTTGATGGTGCCGGTGATGACGTCGACCGACGGGCGCTGGGTCGCCATGATCAGGTGGATGCCGGCGGCGCGGGCCATCTGGGCCAGACGCTGGACGGCGCCTTCCACATCCTTGCCGGCGACCAGCATCAGGTCGGCCATCTCGTCCATGACCACCACCAGATAGGGCATGGGCTCGGGACGGATCTTCTCGGATTCGTAGACGGGGCGGCCCTGCTCATCGAAGCCGGTCTGGACCGTGCGCTCGAAATGCTCGCCCTTGGCCTGGGCCTCGCGGGCGCGCTCGTTGTAGCTGGCGACATTGCGCACGCCCAGTTTGGACATGCGGCGATAGCGGTCCTCCATCTCGCGCACCGTCCATTTCAGGGCGACGACGGCCTTCTTCGGATCGGTGACGACGGGGGCCAGCAGGTGCGGGATGCCGTCATAGACCGACAGCTCCAGCATCTTGGGGTCGATCATGATGAAGCGACACTCGGCCGGGCTGTGCCGATACAGGATCGACAGGATCATGGCGTTGACCCCGACCGACTTGCCCGAGCCGGTGGTGCCGGCGATCAAGAGGTGGGGCATGCGGGCCAGGTCGGCGACATAGGGCTCGCCACCGATGGTCTCGCCGAGCGCCAGAGGCAGCAGGTGGCCCTTCTTGTCGTATTCGGCGCTGGACAGAAGGTCGCGCAGATAGACGGTCTCGCGCTTGGCGTTGGGCAGTTCGATGCCGATGGCGTTCCTGCCCTGGACCACCGAGATGCGGCAGGCGCGGGCGGACATGGAGCGGGCGATGTCGTCGGCCAGGGCGACCACGCGGCCGTGTTTCACGCCGGGGGCGGGGACCAGCTCGTACAGGGTGACCACGGGGCCGGGGCGGATCTGGTCGATCACGCCGCGCACGCCGAATTCTTGCAGCACGCCTTCCAGCATCTTGGCGTTCTGCTTCAGGGATTCCTCGTCCACCGAACCGACGCGCTGGGCCGGCTTGGTGAGGATGCCCAGCGGCGGCAGGTCGAAGGCGCCTTCGGGACGGTCGAAGACGAAGGCCTGCTGGTCGACGTCTTCCTTGCGCGGCTTGGGCGCCTTGACCGCGGCGACGCGGGGTTCGACCGCTCGCGGCGCGGCGCGGGCGGCGGGGGCGGGTTCGTCCTCCCAGGGCGGCAGGTCGTCATAGGCCGTCTGGGGACCGTCGGCGTCCTGATCCGGCGCGACGGCGGCGTCCGGGGC
>NZ_JBWKZJ010000026.1:0-42297 GCF_059424365.1 Brevundimonas sp. GW456-12-10-14-LB3 | reverse complement strand
CCCCTCCACCGAAGCCCCCGCCGCCGCGTCCGGCGTTCTTCAAGGCCTCGGACGCGGCCCAGATCAGAATGGGCGACACGCCGTCGCGTCGATGGCGACGACCGCCGCTCGCCAGGCTGACGCCTACGATGAAAAGGCCGAAACCCATCAGGGCGATGACAATCAAGGGCACGGCGGCTCCAGCCTCGGCCTCTTCCGTCTGGGCCGCCGCCGCCCGGGCCTCCGCCTCGGCCGGATCAAGCCGAAGCTGTTCGATCAGCCCATCCACGCCGTTGACGATCCCGCCCGAATAGTCGCCCTCGCGGAACGCCGGCAGGATTCGGTTGCGAATGAGCTGGGACGAGAAGGCGTCGGTCAAGATCGGCTCCAACCCATAGCCGACCTCGATCCGGACCTTGCGTTCCGTTGGGGCCACGATCAGCAGGGCGCCGTTGTCCTGATCCTTTTGCCCGATCCCCCAGGCGCGCCCCAGTTGATAGCCGTAGTCCTCGATCTCCAGCCCATCCAGACTCGGCACCGTAACCACGACCAGCTGGTCGCTGGACTGAGCCTCCAGCGCCGCCAGCTTTTCCGTAAGGGCCTGCTCCGTCGCCGCGTCCAGAAGATCCGCCTGATCGACGACACGGCCGGAAAGGGGCGGAAAAGCCGGCTCCGCCAAGGCCGCCGACGCAACTGCCAGGGCGATGATCAAGGTCGTGAGAAGGCCCGCCAGACCGGCCGCGACCGCACGATGTTTCACTCGGGCGAGAAAACCGCTCACGAGGACGTCACTGCGCGGGCGGGGCGGATCCCGGCGTCACCGGCGCCGCCCCGCCGCCCGGTGCAGCGGCCGGCGCTCCGAGGTTGAACTCCACCTTGGGCGCCGACTGGGCTTCGGCCGTCGCGGTGAACAGCTGCATCGGCTGCGAGCCGGAATGGACCGTCTTGGCCCAGATCACATTGGGGAAGGTCCGCAGGGTGGTGTTGTAGTCCCGCACGGCCTCATTGTAGTCGCGGCGGGCGATGGTGATCCGGTTTTCCGTCCCCTCCAGCTGAGACTGCAGGGTCAGGAAGTTCTGGTTGGCCTGGAGCTGGGGATAGGCTTCGACAGAGACCAGAAGGCGCGACAGAGCGCCGGAAAGCTGCCCCTGGGCCTGCTGGTACTGCTGAAAGGCCTGGGGATTGCTGAGGTCAGCGGCCGAGACATTGACCGAAGTCGCGCGGGCGCGGGCGTTGATCACCTCCGTCAAGGTGGTGCGTTCCTGGATCGCCGCGCCCTGAACGGTGGCGACCAGATTGGGCACCAGATCCGCCCGGCGCTGATACTGGGCCTGGACGTCGGCCCAGGCGGCTTCAGCCCGTTCCTGTTTGGTCGGAATCGTATTGTAGCCGCAGGCGGACACCGCCGGAACAGCGACGAGCGTTGCGGCCAAGGCCAGAGCGCGAGCATTGGAACGAGCCATGGTTTCTCCCCTCTCGGCGATCAGCGCCGTGGCGGCGACTATCGCCCTACGGCCGCAACGCTTCAAGCGTCCAATGGCTCCGGTTCGACGCCGATGGAGCGACAGGCGGCCGAATAGGTGTTGGCCAGCAGGCAGGCGATAGTCATGGGGCCGACGCCGCCGGGAACCGGGGTGATGCGACCCGCGATCTCCACCGCTTCCTTGAAGGCGACATCGCCGACCACGCGGGTCTTGCCCTCGGCCGCCTTGACCGGATCGGCGGACGGTACGCGATTGATGCCGACGTCGATCACGGTCGCGCCCGGCTTGATCCAGTCGCCCTTGATCATCTCAGGCCGGCCGACGGCGGCCACCAGTATGTCGGCCGTGCGGCAAAGGGCGGCCAGATCGCGGGTCTTGGAATGGGCCACGGTGACGGTGCAGTTTTCAGCCAGCAGCAGCTGCGCCATCGGCTTGCCCACGATGTTCGACCGGCCCACGATGACGGCGTTCAGACCCGTCAGGTCGCCCAGCTGATCCTTCAACAGCATCAGACTGCCCAGCGGGGTGCAGGGGACCATGCCGGGCAGTCCGACCGCCAGCCGTCCCGCATTGACTACATGAAAGCCGTCGACGTCCTTGTCGGGATCAATGGCGTCCAGCACGACCGAGGAGTCGATGTGTTTCGGCAGCGGCAACTGCACCAGAATGCCGTGAATGTCGGCATCGGCGTTCAAGGTCGCGATAAGGGCGAGCAGATCTTCCTGGCTGATCGTGTCGGGCAGGCGGTGGGTGTCGGACCGCATGCCGGCGCGCAGCGTGGTCTCGCCCTTGTTGCGGACGTAGATCTGGCTGGCCGGATCTTCGCCGACGATGACGACGGCCAGGCCCGGCTTCACCCCCTCATTGGCCTCCAGGCGGGCGGCGGCGGCGGCGGCCCGGTCCACCAGGGCGGCCGCATAGGCCTTGCCGTCGATCAGTATGGCGTGCGCGGGCTCGGCCGACATGAGAGCTCCTGGGCGAGAAGGGACGGAAAGGGGATGGCGCGATTTACAGCCGTCCCCGTTCTGCGTCTATGATCGGGCGCAAACTCTTGGAGTGTTCTTCATGAAGCCCTCGCTTCTCGCCGCCGCCGGCGCCCTGGCCCTGATCTGGAGCGTCTCGCCCGCCCTGGCGCAGGAGGCTGCCAGCCTGAGGATCGGCGCGACCGTTGACGGCGCCCTGGGGGACGGCGACGCCCGGGACACCGACGGCGACTATGTCTATGACGACTATCGATTCGCCGCGCGCGCGGGCCAGCGGCTGGAGGCGGTGCTGAGATCCGACTCCTTTGACGCCTATTTGGCCCTTTACGCCGAAGGATCGGACGAGTCCTTGGCGGAAGACGACGACGGTCTGGGTGAGGGCACGGACGCGCGGCTGCGCTTTACGCCCGAAGAGGACGGAACCTATGTGCTGCGGGCGCGGACCCTGTCGGGAACGGACGGCGGGGGCTACAGCCTGTCGCTCCGCGAACGGCCCGCCCCGGCCCGAGCGCCCCGGCCCGCGCGGATCCGACTGGGCGCCGAGGAGGCCGGAGAACTGACCGATCGCGACCCCCAACAGGAGGACGGCGGCTCCTATGACGCCTACAGCTTCCGGGCGGAACAGGGCCAGAGAGTCATCATCACCCTGGACTCCGACGACTTCGATCCCTTGGTGCGGGTCGGGCGAATGGCGGGCGGCGACTTCGTCGAACTGGCTCACAATGACGACGGCCCCGATCAGGGGCTGAACTCCCGCCTCGTCTTCACGGCGTCGACGGCGGGCGACTATGTGATCCGCGCCACGGCCGTGCAGGACGGAACCGGCGCCTATACGATCGGACTGGCGCCCGCCCCTGACGCCCCGCCTGCGAAACCCCTCGCGATCGGCGATAAGGTCGAGGGCGAACTGAATGCCGACACGGGGGCCAATGACGACGGTCAACGCGCCCAGCTCTATCGCTTCAGCGCTGAGGCGGGGCAGCGGGTCGCCATTGAACTGTCGTCAAAGGATTTCGACACCTATCTGGTCCTGCGAAACGGTGTTGATGGCAGTGTGATCGCCCAGGACGACGACGGCGCAGGCGTGGGTACGAATTCGCGCCTGACGGCGACCCTCGATACGGCGGGAGACTATGTGGTCGAGGCGCGGGCCTTCAGCGGCGACGGAGAGGGACGATTCACCTTGACCGTCAGCGAAGTCGCGCCCCCGCCGCCGCCGACGCCGATACAGTTCGGCGACACGGTCGAAGGCGAGATCAAGACCGAAGATCCCCAGTCAGATGGCGGCAAACACTATCACGCCTACGCCTTCTCCGGCGCGGAGGGACAGCGTATCCAGGCGATCCTTCGATCCGGCGACTTCGACGCCTATCTGGAGGTTGGGGCCGCCGAAGGCGATTTCACCGCCTTGGCCAGCGACGACGACGGCCTGGCCCAGGGTACGGATTCGCGGCTGAACTTCACCCTGCCGAAGACCGGCGACTACGTCATCCGGGTCATGCCCCTGTCGGCGGAAGAGGACGGGCTCTACGCCCTCGAACTGACCGAGCGCGGCCCGGAGCCGGAACCCGGCAGCATCCTGGTCGGCGCCACGGCGCGCGGAACCCTGAGTTCCACCGACGCCATGACCGAAGAGGGCGCCTATTACGACGCCTATCGCTTCCAGGCCAAGAAGGACGAGAAGCTGCGCATCACCCTGGTCTCGAACGCCTTTGACGCCTTCCTGGATCTGGGCGAAGGCGGCGAAGCCTTCACCAGTCTGGCGACGGACGATGACGGGCTGTCGGACACCCACGCCAAGCTGGAATGGACCGCGCCGGAAGACGGCTGGTACGTCGTGCGCGCCCGGGCCCTGGCCCCCAATGAGACCGGCGCCTATGCGCTGGCGGTGGAACGCCAGCCCTGATCAGGGGCTGGCTCCGTCTCAGGCGGAGGGCAGCAGGTCGAGGGCGAAGGGGCGGTACCGCCCCGCCCGAACCCCGTCGGTCGCGCGGGCGATGTCGGGCGCGAAATAGTGGTCGCTGGCGTAGGGGGCGGCGGCTTCGCGGACGAGGGCGTAGACTCGTTCCAAGTCCTTGGAACTGGTGAGGGGACGGTGGAACTCCAACCCCTGGGCCGCCGCCAGCAGTTCGATCGCGACCACAGTGGCGGCGTTCTCCGCCATGTCCAACAGGCGTCGCGCGCCATGGGTCGCCATGCTGACGTGGTCTTCCTGGTTGGCGCTGGTCGGCACGGTGTCGATGCTGCACGGGTGGGCCATCATCCGGTTCTCGGCCACCAGGGCCGCAGCCGTCACCTGGGCGATCATGAAGCCGGAGTTCAGCCCGCTTTCACGAACCAGGAAGGCCGGCAGTTCGCTCATCTTCGGATCGACCAGAATGGCCGTCCGCCGCTCGGAGACATTGCCGATCTCGCACAGGGCCATTGCGATCTGGTCCGCTGCAAAAGCCACGGGTTCAGCGTGGAAGTTGCCGCCTGAAATCACATCCCCGTCATCGATGAAGACCAGAGGGTTGTCGGTCACTGCATTGGCCTCGCGTTCCAGCGCGTCGGCCGCGGTCGTCAGGACGTCAAGCACGGCGCCCATGATCTGGGGCTGGCAACGCAGGGAGTAGGGATCCTGAACCTTGGCGCAGTCGTCTCTATGGCTGTCGCGTATGGCCGAGCCCTGCATCAGCGCTCTCAGTCGGCCCGCGACGGCGATCTGGCCCGGCTGGCCGCGCAGGGCGTGGATTCGTGGATCGAACGGGGCGTCTGACCCCTTCAGGGCGTCGACGGACAGGGCGCCGGCCGCGATCCCTGCGGCGAACACCGCCTCTGCGGCGAACAGACCCGCCAAGGCCAGGGCGGTCGAGCATTGGGTGCCGTTCAGAAGCGCTAGGCCTTCCTTCGGCCCCAGAACCAGCGGCTCCAGCCCGATCTTGGCCAGGGCCGCCTGGGCGTCCAGAACCGCGCCGCCCTGACGAGCCTCGCCGACGCCGATCAGGACGCTGCTCATATGGGCGAGGGGCGCAAGGTCGCCCGAGGCGCCCACCGATCCCTTGGATGGGACACAGGGCAGGATGTCCGCCTCGACCAGGGCGATAAGGGCCTCCAGCGTCTGGCGGCGAACGCCCGAGGCGCCGCGGGCCAGGCTGGCGATCTTCAGCACCATCATCAGCCGCGTCACTGGGTCGGGCAGGAGAGGGCCGACGCCGCAGGCATGGCTCAGCACCAGATTGCGTTGCAGGGTCTCAAGATCCTGAGGCGCGATGGAGGTGTTGGCCAGGAGACCGAAGCCGGTGTTGATCCCATAGACCGTTCGCCCTTCAGCGACGATGGCGGCCACCGTCTCGGCGCCGCGCTCCACGTCGGACCAAGCCTGGGGCGTCAGGGCGACCGTCACCGGCCCCTCCAGGACGGCGCGCAACTGGGGCAAGGTCAGGCGCGCAGCGCCGATGATCAGTTCTGTCATGATCAAGCCTCGAGACTGGGAAGATTCAGACCGTGCGCCCGCGCCGCCGCACGGGCGACCTCGTAACCGGCGTCCGCATGGCGCATGACGCCTGTCGCGGGGTCGTTCCACAGGACCCGCTCAAGCCGGCGGGCCGCCTCCGGCGTGCCGTCGGCGACGATGACCACGCCGGAATGCTGCGAATAGCCCATGCCGACCCCGCCGCCGTGATGCAGCGACACCCAGCTGGCGCCGGAGGCCGTGTTCAGAAGGGCGTTCAGCAGGGGCCAGTCCGATACGGCGTCGGACCCGTCCGCCATGGCCTCAGTCTCGCGGTTGGGACTGGCGACGGAGCCGGAATCCAGATGATCCCGCCCAATCACGATCGGCCCCGACAACTCGCCCGAGGCGACCATGTCGTTGAACATCAGCCCCGCGCGATGACGATCGCCTAGTCCGATCCAGCAAATTCGGGCCGGAAGGCCCTGAAAGGCGATCCTTTCCTGCGCCATGTCCAGCCAGCGATGCAGGCCCGCATTGTCGGGAAACAGCCGTTTCATCGCCGCATCGGTCTTGCGGATGTCCTCCGGATCGCCGGTCAGGGCCGCCCAGCGGAACGGCCCCACCCCCCGACAGAACAGGGGGCGGATATAGGCGGGCACGAAGCCGGGAAAGTCGAACGCGCGCGCCACGCCCTGATCCAGGGCGAGCTGACGGATGTTGTTGCCGTAATCGACCACGGGCGCGCCGGACGCCTGGAAATCAAGCATGGCCTGGACATGGCGGGCGATGGAGGCGGCGGCGGCTGAAGAGACGGCGCCGGGATCGGACTGGCGACGGTCCTCCCATTCCGCCACGGACCAGCCGGAGGGCAGATAGCCGTTCACCAGATCGTGGGCGCTGGTCTGATCCGTCACCAGATCGGGCTTCACCCCGCGCTTGACAAGTTCAGGCAGAAGGTCCGCCGCATTGCCCAACAGGCCAACCGAGATAGGTTTTTTGCTGATCTTGGCCTGCTCGATCAGGTCGAGCGCCTCGTCCAGGCTTTCCGACATGACGTCGAGATAGCGGGTCTTCAGCCGCATCTCGATCCGGCTGCGCTGGCATTCGACGGCCAGACAGGAGGCTCCCGCCATTGTGGCCGCCAGCGGCTGCGCCCCGCCCATTCCGCCCAGGCCCGACGTCAGGATCCATCGCCCGGACCAGTCGCCGCCGTAATGCTGGCGACCGGCCTCCATGAAGGTCTCATAGGTGCCCTGAACAATGCCCTGGGTGCCGATGTAGATCCATGACCCTGCGGTCATTTGTCCATACATCATAAGCCCTTTACGGTCGAGTTCTGAGAAATGATCCCATGTCGCCCACTTCGGCACGAGGTTGGAGTTGGCGATCAGCACGCGTGGCGCATCCGCATGGGTGCGGAACACGCCCACCGGCTTGCCCGACTGGACCAGAAGCGTCTCATCGGGGGCCAGATCGGTCAGAGTTTGGACGATCCGGTCGAAGGCCGGCCAATCCCGCGCCGCCTTGCCGATCCCGCCATAAACCACCAAATCCTGCGGTCGTTCAGCGACTTCCGGGTCGAGATTGTTCATCAACATCCGGATTGCGGCCTCGGCGGCCCAGGTCTTGGCGGTCCTTTCGGGACCGCGCGGGCTGCGGATCACGCGCATATTGGTCTTCATGTCCGGCTCTCGGCGAAGGTGATGCAGGCGTTCAGGACGCGGCGCAGATGACGGCGCATCGTCTCGGCCCGCTCCGGCTCATAGGGAGTAGGCCAGTTTTCGGGCGTCAGAGCCTCGGCCGGTTCGCGCATATAGCCTCGGTCCGCCAGCTCCATCTGGATGGCGTGCACGCCGGCTTGGGGGCGGCCGTAGCGGCGCGTGGTCCAACCGCCCTTGAACCGCCCATTGACGACCAGACTGTCCCCGCTGACGGCGCAGGCGGCCTCGACCGCCTGGGTCAGCCGCGGCGCACAGGTGGCGCCGTCATTGTCGCCGATGTTGAACTGGGGCAGTTCGCCGGCGAACAGCCGGGGCGCCACCGATCGGATCGAGTGGGCGTCATAGACGACCAGGGGGCCCTTCGCCTGCAACCGGTCGATCTGGGCCTGAAGCGCCGCATGATAGGGATCGAACCAGGCCGCCCGCCTTTCCTCGATCTCGGCAGCGTCGGGCGCCTGGCCGGGCCGGTAAAGGGGCTCGCCGTCGAAGGTTTCGAGCGGACAAAGGCCGGTCGTGATCTGGCCCGGATAGAGGGATGCGCCGGACGGGTCGCGGTTCACGTCGATCACACTGCGCGACAGGGCGGTGCAAACCGTGGTCGCGCCCATGTCCCGGGCGAAGTCGTAAAGCCGATCCACCCACCAGTCGGCGTCCTTGCGCGCCAGCCAGGGCGAGTTCATCCGCGCCTCGATCGCTTCAGGAATGGTCGTTCCCGTGTGGGGCAGGCCGATGATCAGGGGGGCGGCGCCCTCGTGCACGGTCAGCCAGTCGAACGTCATCTCGACCTCCCTCGCCAAATCGGATCGTCGTGGTATGTCTAGACATATTGATCGCAACCCGATGGACCTGTCCAGTGACGCCCGAGCCCGCGCCCGTCGATCTGTCGCTCTGGTTCGAGGCGGCCCTGCTGCCCCAAGGCTGGGCGCGCGGCGTGAGGGTCGGGATCCGGGCGGGACGCATCTCTACGCTGGAAGCGGATGTCTTACGGTCGCCGCAAGACCAGGGCGGCGGCGTGGCCCTGCCGGGCGTCGCCAATCTGCACAGCCACGCCTTTCAGCGCGCCATGGCCGGTTTGACCGAGGCGCGGGGGCCGACCGATGACGACTTCTGGACGTGGCGGCGTCTGATGTACCGGTTTCTGGATCGGGGCGGCCCTGACGAGATCGAGGCCATCACGGCCCTGGCCTTCGCCGAAATGCTGGAGGGCGGCTTCACCCGGGTGGCGGAGTTCCACTACCTCCACAACGACCCGACCGGCGCGCCTTACGACGACCGGGCGGAGATTGCGACCCGGATCGCGGCGGCGGCCGAGGCGACGGGCATCGGCCTGACCCTGCTGCCGGTCTTTTACGCCCATTCCGGCTTCGGCGGCCTGGCGCCGACCGAAGGTCAGAGACGGTTCATCACCGACCTCGACGGCTATGCGGCCCTTGTCGCCGATTGCCGCGCCCTGACCGCCGGACTGGCGGACGCCAGGGTGGGGGTGGCGCCTCACAGCCTGCGCGCCGTCACGCCGGAACAGTTGCAGGCGCTGCTTGCCATGGCCGGACAGGGGCCGATCCATATACATGTGGCGGAACAGACCAAGGAGGTTGAGGACTGTCTGGCCTGGTCCGGGGCGCGCCCCGTGGAATGGCTGTTGGCTAACGCTCCGGTCGATCCACGCTGGTGCCTGATCCACGCCACCCATGTGGCGGAGACCGAATGGCGGGGAGTCGCCGCGCGCGGGAGCGTGGTCGGCCTGTGTCCGATCACAGAGGCCAATCTGGGCGACGGAATCTTCCCGGCGGCGGCCTATCACCGCGCCGACGGCCGTTTCGGGGTGGGCACGGATTCCAATGTGCAGATCGGCCTGGCTGACGAACTGCGGATGCTGGAATACAGCCAGCGGCTGGCCCTCAGAGGCCGGGCCGTCATGGCTGACCCCGATCGTTCGACCGGACGGTTTCTGTTTGATCAGGCCCTGGCCGGGGGCGCTCAGGCGACCGGCGTGTCCAGCGGGTTGAGCCTGGACGCCGCAGCGGACATCGTCGCCCTTGACGGTGGCCACATCAGTTTGGAGGGCCGGTTCGGAGACGCGGTGCTGGACAGCTGGATTTTCGGGGCGCCCAGAGGGGGCGTCGCCTCGGTCTGGCGCGCGGGACGGCTGGTGGTCCGGCAGGGGCGCCATGTCGCGCGCGACGCCATTGAGGCGCGCTATCGCCAGGCCTTGAAGGCGGTGCTGGCGTGAGCGCGGGGCCGCTGCATCGCCGCATCTATTCCGATCTGGAGGATCGCATCCTTTCGGGCGCCCTCGCGCCGGGGCGGCGGCTGCCGTTCGAACATGAGCTCATGCAGGACTACGGCTGTTCGCGGGCGACCGTGTCCAAAGCCCTGTCGGAACTGGCGGCCCGAGGCTTGGTGGTGCGCCGACGCCGCGCCGGCACCTTTGTGGCCCAGCCCAAGGCCCACGCCGCCTTCCTGGCCATCCCCGATCTCAGGGCCGAGGTGACGGAGCGGGGACAGGTCTACGGCTATCGGCTTCTGACGCAGATCGAGCGCGGGCCGACGGACGCTGCCGAAGCGGAACTTGCAGCCGGCGCGCGCCTTTTGGACCTGACCTGTCTTCACAGCGCCGATTCAATTCCCCTGGCCCTCGAGCGGCGACTGATCGGGCTGAAGGCTGCGCCCCAGGCGATCGCCGTCGATTTTAAACGGGTTTCGCCCGGAAGCTGGCTCCTGGAATCAGAACCCTGGACCGAGGCTGAAAATCGCATCGGCGCGATGGGGGCGGACGCCCAATCGGCGCGCCTCCTGCAGATCAAGAGGGGCGCCGCCTGCCTTTGCGTGGAACGACGGACCTGGCGCGACGGTTTGGGCGTGACCCAGGTGCGCCAGATCTTTCCGGGCGACCGCTATGATCTGGTCGCGCTTTTTTCCTCCGCCCGTTCCGGCGGCCGCGGCGGGGAGCCCAGACGATGAAGATCGACCTGCTTCTGACCGACTGCCACGCCGCAACCCTGTCCGAAGGCGAGGGGGGCTATGGGGTGATCGAGGACGCCGCTGTGGCGGCGGCGGACGGACGCATCGTCTGGATCGGACATCGGGCGGACCTGCCGACTGTCTCGGCCCGCAGGACGGAGCGGCTCGACGGGCGCTGGATCACGCCCGGCCTGATCGACTGCCATACCCATCTGATCTTCGGCGGCGATCGAGCGGCCGAGTTCGAACAGAGGCTGGGCGGCGCGACCTATGAGGCGATCGCACGGGCCGGCGGAGGGATTCTGTCTTCGGTCCGGGCCACCCGCGCGGCGTCGGAAGCCGAACTGTTCGCCTCGGCCATGGAACGGCTGGAGGGGCTGAAGGCGACGGGGGTCACCACCGTAGAGATCAAGTCCGGCTATGGTCTGGACCGAGACAGCGAGTTGAAGATGCTGCGCGTCGCCCGCCGCATCGGTCGAGAGGGCGGGGTGCGGGTTCGCACGACCTATCTGGGTCTGCACGCCACGCCGCCGGAGCATCGCGCGAACCCCGAAGCCTATGTCGATGAGGCCGTCGAAAACATACTGCCTGCCGCCCACGCCGAGGGACTGGTCGATGCGGTGGACGCCTATTGCGAGCCGATCGCCTTTTCCCCCGATCAGGTGTCGCGCCTGTTCGACAAGGCGAGAGGGCTGGGTCTGCCGGTCAAACTGCATGCGGACCAGTTGTCCGACAGCGGCGGGGCGGCCTTGGCGGCGCGTTACGGCGCCCTGTCCGCCGATCATATCGAATATGCGACCCAGGCCGGGGTGGCGGCCATGGCCCAGGCGGGGGTCGTCGCGGTGCTGCTGCCGGGCGCCTTTCTGATGCTGCGCGAGACCCGGATTCCGCCGATCGACGCCTTGCGCCGTCACGGCGTCCGAATGGCGGTGGCTACAGATTGCAATCCGGGAACCTCTCCGCTCGCCTCCATGACGGCGGCGATGAATCTGGCCTGCGTTCAGTTTCGACTGACTCCCCAGGAATCTTTGGCTGCGGCGACGCGAGAGGCGGCCCACGCCCTGGGTCTCGGCGCCGACCTGGGGCGGTTGGAGGTCGGTCTCAGGGCCGATCTGGCTGCCTGGGACATCCAAAATCCCGCAGAACTGGCCTATTGGCTGGGCAAGCCTGTGCTGCACGCCCGCTGGCTGGACGGCGTGCGCTCTTAGGTTGCGGGAGCGCGAAATTTAACTATAGGTTGCTTCCGTAGCCGGGGAGCAATCTGTGGATGTCGACGCCTTTATCGCGCATTGGGCCCATGCCCCGATCGGGGAACGGTCGCATTATCAGACCTTCATCATTCAGCTGTGCCGTCTGATCGGGGTCCCGGCGCCCGACGACGAGCGAACCGGCGACCTGGACTATTGTTTCGAGCGGCCGGTCCGCTTCCGGCATGACGACGGCCGCGCGACCCAGGGCTGGATCGACTGCGCCAAGCGCGGCTGTTTCGTGCTGGAGGCCAAACAGTCGTCGAAGCGGCGCGACGGCGGCCCCCTTGATCCGGCGGTCCAACTGTCGCTTTTCCTCAAACACAGCGCCAGACCCCGCGCGCCTTCGCCTGAGGCGGTGGATCGCCTGATGCGCGCGGCGAAGCGCCAGGCTGAGAACTACGCCAAGGCGCTGGATGAATGGCCGCCCTTTCTGATCATCGTCGACGTGGGCCGGTGCATCGAGGTCTGGTCGGATTTCGATCGTCAGGGGAAGGCCTATATTCCTTACCCGGATCGCGCCACCTACCGCATCGAGCTGGAGCATCTTCGCGCGCCCGAGGTCCGCGACAGGCTGCGCCGGATCTGGCTCGACCCCCTGTCCTTGGATCCCGCCGCTGCGGTCGCAGAGGCGACGACGGACATCGCCCGACGTCTGGCCTGGCTTGTGCGCTCGATTGGCCAGAGGCGATCGACGGCGGGCGAAGACCGGGTTCAGCGGGCGGCGCGCGCCAACCAGACCGCCCTCTTCGTGATGCAGTGCATCTTCGCCATGTTCGCCGACAGCGTCGGCCTGATCGAGGAGCGGGGTTTTCTGCGGTTTCTCGAAGCCTATCGGGGCAAGGCGGATCGGTTCCACGAAGGGGCGCGGGTCTTCTTCGGCCTTATGGACCAGGGCGGGCATTGTCTGGCGATTCAGCAGCGTCTTCGCCGCTTCAACGGCGGCCTGTTCCGCTCCGCCGTCCCCTTGCCGATCACGGAAGAGGAGCTTGAGGCCCTGATCGCGGCGGCCCGGTGCGACTGGGCCCTGGTCGAGCCGGCCATCTTCGGCGCCCTTTTGGAACAGGCCCTGGATCCGCAAGAGCGCGCGGAACTGGGGGCGCACTACACCCCAAGGGCCTATGTCGAACGCCTGATCGAGCCGACCATCATGGAGCCCCTGAGAGCGGACTGGGAGGCGGTCGAGGCCCAGGCCCTGGGGCTCTATCTCGAAGGCGACGTCCAGGGCGCAAGGCGGATGATCCGCGCCTTTCATGATCAGCTTTGCCGGGTGCGGGTTCTGGACCCGGCCTGCGGGACGGGGAACTTTCTCTATGTCGCCATGCATATGATGAAGGCGCTTGAGGGAGAGGTTCTGGGCGTTCTGGCGGAAATGGGGGAGAAGCAGGGCCGCCTGGGTCTGGACGGCCATGTCGTCAGTCCCGAACAATTCCATGGGCTGGAAAAGAACGCCTACGCCGCCTGGATCGCCGAGATGGTGATGTGGATCGGCCATCTGCAATGGCATTTCCGCCTGTTCGGCGACGCCGCCCCTTCTGAACCGATTTTGAAGGATTTCCGCCGGGTCGTGCATGTCGACGCCCTGGTCAGTTGTTCGCGGATCGCTGGGGGGCTGGGCGAAACGGGCGGGGATCGTGCGGTCGAACACTATGTCGATCCACGGCCGACGCCCTGGCCGGAGGCGCATTTCATCATCGGCAATCCGCCGTTCATGGGCGGCAAGGATCTGCGTGCGGCCTTCGGCGACGGCTATGTGGCCGCCCTGGACCAGGTGCGCGGCGGTCGGTTTCGCTCCGCCGATCTGGTCACCGTCTGGTGGGATCGCGCGGCCGAGATTCTGACCCGGCCGGGCTCAATCCTGCGCCGCTTCGGCTTCATCACCACCAATTCCGTCACCCAGACCTTTTCGCGCCGTGTCATCGCGCATCATCTCAACCGCCGCCCGGCGGTTCGATTGGTATTCGCCATCCCTGACCATCCGTGGGTCGTCGGCGTCGGCCGCGCCGACGTCCGCATCGCCATGTCGGTGGCGGAAAGGGGGGAGGCGGACGGCCAGGGCCGGTGGCTGGGCGTGACCGACGAGGCCGACCTCGACACCGATCTTCCCCGTCTGACCTTTCAGGAAAGGCGAGGGGTCATCGGCGCGGACCTGATGATCGACCAGGGGCTGGGCCGGGCGGTCGATCTGAGGTCCAATGCGCACCTGGCCTATCGCGGCGTCCAGCTGATGGGCGCCGGATTCCTGGTGACGCCGGAGCAGGGACGCGCCCTGCTGGCCGGTTCAGAGGTCGGAGCGCCGTCGCCGATCCGCGCCTATCGGAATGGTCGCGACCTGGCGGATCGCAGCCGCAATCTTGAGGTGATCGACCTGTTCGGGTGGGACGAGGCCGACGTGCGGCGTCGCCATCCTCTGATCTATCAGCATCTGCTTGAGACGGTGAAGCCCGAGCGGGAGCGCAACAACCGCGCCGCCTACAGGGACAGCTGGTGGCTCTTCGGCGAGCCGCGCCGCGAGCTTCGCGCGGCCCTGACGGGTCTTGATCGCTACATCGTCACGGTCGAGACCGCCAAACACCGCTGGTTCCGCTTTCTGGACAAGGACGTCCTGCCCGACAACAAGCTCGTCGTCATCGCCAGTGACGATCCGGCCGTGCTGGCGGTGCTGTCGTCCCGCGTCCATCGGGCCTGGTTCGCCGCGAACGGTGGAAGGATCGGCGAGTATCAGCGCGAGGCCGTCTATGTGAAAGGCGTCTGTTTCGACCGCTTTCCCTTTCCCGAACTGGACCCGGCCCAGGCGGCTGAACTGGCGGCCCTGGGGGAGGAGTTGGACCAGACACGGGCGCGCGTCCTGGCTGAGAATCCCGACCTAACCATGACGGCGCTTTATAATGCGATGACCCGCGCGGCCGATCCCCGGCCACTCGACGCGTCCGAACGGGACAGACATGAGCGCGGCCGCATCGGCATCCTCGATCATCTTCATCGCCGGCTGGATGAGCGGGTGACCAAGGCCTACGGCTGGCCGGCCGATGCGGATGAGGCGACGATCGTCTCGGGACTGACGCAGCTGAATCCAAGGAGGGCGGAGGAGGAGACCCAGGGAAGGGTGCGCTTCGTCCGTCCCGCCTATCAGAGCGGCAAGGTACGGATCATCGCGCCCCAGCCCGTCCAGACCGAGGCGGTCCTGGTATCGCCGCCCAGCCGGCCGCAGCTTCCGGAGGAGCCGGGCCCCTTGGCCTCAGCCCTGCTGTTCCGTCTGAGACGCGCCGGCGTCCCCATGCAGCCTGAGCATCTGGCGGCGGCGTTTGAAGGCGGCGGACGGCGTAAGACCCGCACGATCGAACATACGCTGGCGGTCTTGGCCGTTTCAGGGGCGGTTCAACATTCGGAGACAGGCTGGTTCGCCCCCCATCGAGCTTGAAACCCGAATCAGACCTCGGCCACGCCCATAGCCTTCAGCAAGGCGTCGCGCACCGCCGCCTCTGTGAAGGGCTTCTGGATGGTCGGCGACCCGCGCCATTCGTCCGGCAGACCGCCTTCGCCATAGCCGGTCGAGAAGACGAAGGGCACGCCGCGGGCTTTCAGGGCCTCCGCTACGGGAAAGACCTGCCGGCCGGCGACATTGACGTCCAACAGGGCTGCGTCCAGCTCGACCGTGTCGCGGGCCAGGGTCTCGCCCTCGTCGATATTGGACGCGGGACCGATGGGCACGCACTCCATGTCCTCCAGAATGGTCTCGAGCAACATGGCGACGAGGGACTCGTCCTCCACAACCAAGACACGGCGTCCACTCAGCGGCTGGTTCATAGGGGTGTCCTGTCGAGGGGAACCATGAGTTCCGCAATCAATCCGTCTTTGCCGTAAACCAGATCGATCTCACCCGCCAGATCGTGGCGAATGTTTCGTTCAATCAATCGGCTACCAAAGCCCCTTGTGTCCGGTGGCGCAACTTTTGGCCCGTCCAACTCTCGCCAGGTCAGCTTTAGTTTCGGCGCGGTATGATCCGCCAAGCCCCAATCGACCAGAACCCGTCCGTCGGGCGTGGACAGGGCGCCGTATTTGCCGGCGTTCGTCGCCAGCTCATGGAAGATCATGCCCAGAGACAGGGCTGTAGCCGGCGCCAGGGCGACGGCGGGACCGTTCAGGTGGAAGCGCGTCGGACCGAACGCTTCGGTCTCGTGTTCCAGAATGGCGCGCAGATCGGCGCCCTCCCAATGGGTCCGCGTCAGAAGATCATGGGTGTGGGAGAGTGCCAGGATTCGCGCCTGGAAGGCCTGGGCGAAGGTGGAGGGGTCGCGGTGGGACCGCGCCGTCTGGATCGCGATGGACTGGACCGTCGCCAGGGTGTTCTTCACCCTGTGGTTCAGTTCGTCGATCATCGACTTCTGACGGCGGGCGGCCAGGACGTTCTCGGTCACGTCGTGACCCTGTACGAAGATGCCGACCACCTGGCCGGCCTCGTCGCGAATGGGCTGATAGATGAAGTCGAGATAGTGGTTTTCCAGCGGCGCTCCCGGCCGCCGCTGAAGTTGCGCCAGGCTTTCGCGCCCCTCATAGGCTTCGCCTGTAGCGAAGACGGAATCGAGAAACTCGTAATAGCCTTGGCCGGCCAGCTCAGGCAGCGCCTCTCGGATCGGCTTGCCGGCGATGTCGCGGTGGCCGATCAACTGCCCGTAGGCGGCGTTGTACATCTGAAAACAGTGGTCCGGGCCCGACAGAATGGCGACGAAGCCCGGCGCCTGCATGAACATCTCGACCAGGCGGTTGCGTTCCTTCTCCAGGCGACGGTTGTCCTCCTGCACCGACTGGGCGCGCCGCAGAACGGAACCGCCGACGATGGCATCGAGGGCCGTGGTCGGTTCGTCGCGCGGGGCGGCCGGGAACAGGTCCGTGATATCCATCGTGTGCTGAAGCAGAAGTACGACCTCGCCCTCGGCGTTGAGCAGCGGCGTATGGGTGGCGCTCCAGATCCGCTCCTCGAACACCTCCCGGCGATCATCCAGGCGTCGTGGGAGCGAATAGCGGACGAGGGCCAGATGGTCGCGCTGTCGGGTGTCGCGCGCCTTTTCAAGTGAGGCCCTGACCTGCCGGACGTTTTCGGGCGCCTCCTGCCCCGGTCCGGAATCGAAAGCCTGAAACAGCGGCCGACCCAGGAGATCGGGCCTATGCGAACGGGTGACGTCCAGATAGGCCTGATTGACGTCGAAGATCCGCAAATCCGGGGTGAGCAACAGATAGGGATTGGGCGAAGCCGCAAACGCGGTCGCCAAATCGGCGATCGACGCGCCCTGTGTCAGAAGTTCAGTCAAGCCACGCCCCAGTCGAACCGGGCCTAAACGCCCACCTGACGAAAAGGTTCACGCCAACACAAATCATTTTCGGATCGTCATTGGCCCGTCGAGGGAATTTGCTAAGGACGGGACATGACAATCGCCGGCGCCTTGGCCACCCTCTCCCTGATGATCGCTCAACCCACAGACCGGCCCGCCGACGATCCGCCTCTGGTGCGGATCGATCAGGGCGAGCTGACAGGTGTGGCGGAGGGGGAAGTCGCCGCCTTCAAGAACATTCCCTACGCCGCCCCGCCGGTCGCAGAGATGCGGTGGCGGCCGCCCGGGACGGCCCCGCGATGGGAAGGCCGTCGCGACGCTTCCACCTATGGCCCCATCTGCATTCAGGCCACGCCGCAGGGCGACCCCGGCGTCGGCCCCCTGCCGATGAGCGAGGACTGCCTGAACCTGAACGTCTGGCGCCCCCTCGATACGTCCGCGCCGGCGCCGGTGATGGTGTGGATCCATGGCGGCGGACTGGTGAACGGCTCGGGCACGGCCGCGCTCTATGACGGGTCGCACCTGGCGCGTCAGGGCATGGTGGTGGTCACGCTCAACTATCGCCTGGGACGGCTGGGGTTCTTTGATCACCCCGCCCTGGCGGCCGAACGGCCGGCCGATGAGCCGGCGGGCAACTATGGCGTCATGGACGTCATCGCCGCCCTGAAGTGGGTAAAGGCCAATATCGCCGCCTTCGGCGGCGACCCCGACAACGTCACCATATTCGGGGAATCCGCCGGCGGCGCCATGGTGACCCGCCTGATGATCTCGCCTCCGGCGCGTGATCTGTTCGCCCGGGCCGTCGTTCAGTCCGGACTGGGTCGTGAGTTGCAGACGCCCCTGGATCGACGCGGCGCCTTTGACCTGCCGTCCGCCCCCGAACGGGGCGAGGTTTGGGCGCACGGCCACAATCTGATGACGGCGGCTGATCTGCGGTCGGCGCCGGTCGAACTGCTGCTGACGCCTGCGCCCGTCTTCGCCAACGGCGACCTGACTCTGATCGACGGCAGGATCGTGCCTTCGACCGTCGAGGCGGCCTTCCGCGCCGGGCGGCAGTCGCCGGCGCCCTTGATCATCGGGACCAACAGCGCCGAATTCTGGTGGATGAAGCCCACCGACCGAAACGGCTACGGCATGATCGACGACGACATGACCTGGCTGGAACGTGCCCAGATCATCCAGGCCTATGGCGGAGAGGCCGGGTTTGACCGCGGTTTCATCACCGACGCCGTATTCTCCGAACCCGCACGGCTGCTGGCGCGGCTGCACGCCGCCGCAGGACGACCCGCCTATCTCTATCGGTTCGACATTTCCTCGCCGGACAATCCCGAACCGCACGGCGGCGCCACCCATGCGATCGAGCGGCCCTATGTCTTTGGAACGCTGTCGCTTCTGCCCTATCCGGTGCGGCCGGTGGATCAGGTCGCCTCCCAGGCCATGATGGGCTACTGGACCAGCTTCGCCCGCTCCGGCGATCCGAACGGAGTGGGCCGGCCCGACTGGCCGATGGCGGCCGGAACGGGGAATCCGACGTTGCTGCTGCTTCGGAACGACGGTCCCGTCGCCGTTCCGACCCCGGACGCGGGGCGTCTGGACCTGATCGAACAGTTCCGTGAGCGCCCGCGCGGGCGTCCTCGTGCGCTTCGGCCGGATGAAGATGCGGCTAGGCCCTATCAACACTGAGGGCCCGGCCTGAATTGCGGAAGGTTCAGCCCGCCGAGGTGCTGCTGGACTGCTTTTCCTTCAAGGTCACCAACTCCTCCGCCATGGTGGGGTGGACGGCGCAGGTCGCATCCCATTGCGGCTTGGTGAGGCCGGCCTTAACGGCGATGGCGGCGAGCTGAATCATCTCCGGACTGTCCGGCCCGACGATATGGACGCCGACCACCCTCTGGCTGTCAGCGTCGACGACCAGCTTCATCAGAACCCGCTCCTCTGAGCCGGTGAAGGCGTATTTCATCGGCCTGAAGCGGGTGACATAGACATCGACGCCGGCCGAACAAGACCGGCGCGCCTCGGCCTCCGACAGGCCGACCACGCCGACGGGCGGCTGGCTGAACACCGCCGTCGCCACGGCCTCATAGTCGAAGTGCTGGGGATTGTCGCGGAAGACGGTCTGGTGAAAGGCCACCGCTTCGCGAATAGCCACCGGAGTCAGGTTCATCCGGTCGGTGACGTCGCCGATGGCCCAGATGTTTTCGGCCGTCGTCCTTGACCAGCGGTCCACCTTGATCGCCCCGGCCTCGTTGAGCTCGACCCCTGCGGCTTCCAGCCCCAAGCCCTTCACATGCGGAACCCGGCCGGTGGCGAACATGACCACATCCGTTTCCAGCTTCATGCCGTTTTCGAGGTGGTTGATCAGTCCGGTGGGCGTCTTCTCGATCTTCTCGTGCTGGCAGCCCAAGATCACCTTGATGCCGCGCTTTTCGATCTCGCCGGCCAGATGGGCGCGCACATCGTCGTCGAAGCCGCGCAGGATATTCGGCCCGCGATAGATCAGGGTCGTCTCGACGCCCAGGCCGGCGAAAATTCCCGCAAACTCCACCGCAATATAGCCGCCGCCCGCAATCAGGATGCGCTTGGGCAGTTCGGGCAGGTGGAAGGCCTCTTCCGAGGTGATGGCGTGCTCGATCCCGGTCAGGCCGTCCGGCTTCCATGGGCGGCCGCCGGTGGCGATCAGTATCCTTTCAGCGGTGAAAACCTGATCCTTTCCGACGATTTCGACCGTATGGGCGTCTTTCAACACAGCCCGACCATGGACCAGCTCAACGCCGGCCTTACCCAGATTGGCGGCGTAGATGCCCGAAAGACGCGCGATTTCGACGTCCTTGGCTTCGAGAAAGGTCGGCCAGTCGAACCGGGCCTGGTCGAACGACCAGCCGTAGCCCTCAGCGATCTCCAACGCATGGCTGACCTCGGAGGCCATGACCATGAATTTCTTGGGCACGCATCCTCGGACGACGCAGGTGCCGCCGACCCGGTATTCCTCGGCCACCGCGACCCGCTTTCCGTCCAGGGCGGTCAGCCGCGCTGCACGCACGCCCCCGGAGCCGGCGCCGATGACGAAGAGGTCGTAGTCGTAATCAGCCATGGAGCGCTCCGAAACACAGCCGCAGTGACAGAGCCGGCACGCGCCGCAGCCCAGGCGGACCACTGACATAAGTACGTTGTTCTAGCGAGACAAGCTAAGGTCAATAGAGCACGAAAAGGTTGCATAGACATGGCCAAAAGGTTGACTTCGGGTGTGCGGTCGAACAGTGTGCTGTCAGGACTTAATGGGTGGCGGGTATGATTGGGCTCCTTTTGACAGCGGCTGTAATTTTTCCGCAATCGGGCGATGACCAGCTACGTGTTGAGACGCCTTCTTCATCTTCTGCTGCGGTCAGACTTGAAGATGTCGAAGTTGTCGGTCGCCCTCTAGACAGCATGATCAGCGACTTTGTGAGGGAGGTTGCGGCGCCGAACAATGGGCGGGGCCTGGCGCGATGGCGCGATCCTGTGTGTGTGGGCGTCGCCAATCTGCAACGCGAACCTGCACAGTATATCGTAGATCGCGTATCAGAGATAGCGGACGATTTGGGCCTGAAGGCTGGAAAGCCCGGTTGCACGCCCAATGCTCTGGTCGTGGCGACATCAGACGGCGCAGCAACAGCGAACGCTATGGTTGAAGAGAGCCCTAGAACGTTTAGAATCGGCGGTTCCGGAATGGACAGAGGCAGGGAGTCCCTGCGGCGGTTTCGGGCTTCAGATCGTCCGGTCCGTTGGTGGAATGTATCCATGCCGGTCGATTCAGACACGGGCATGCGCGCCGTCCGTATTCCCGGAGACTGTTCTGGATCCTGCATTAAGGGATTCGAGATGGCGCCGGTGGTTCCTGTATTCGCAGCGTCGCGGCTGAACTCCCAAATCGTTGATGACATTTTTCGTACGATTGTAATCATCGATGTCGACCAAGTGGCCAACGTCACAATACAGCAGTTAGCGGATTACGTCGCCATGGTCACGTTCGCCCAAATCGATCCCGATTCGGACACCAGTGCTTATGCATCCATCCTGAATATCTTCACTCAACCCGCAGACGCGGAATCTCTGACTGATTGGGACAAGGCCTATTTGGCGGGGCTCTATGCGGCAGAGCGCGGCCACGTCAGCACGCGAGTGGCGCGTTCTGAAATCGTAGATGCAATCCGCCGCGAGCACGTCTTGCTCAAGAATGAGGAAGAGAAATAGTCGCCTTAAGGCTGAATCGTGTAGACTCCGTCATCCATCCCTATGATCGCCAAGTCCGCCAGGTCGAGGAACAGGCCGTGTTCGACCACGCCGGTGATCAGCTTCAGGTCGTCGGCCAGGCGCACCGGGTCGTGGATAGCCTTGCAAGCCGCGTCATAGATCAGATTGCCGCCGTCGGTGCGAACCAGACCGCGATCCGCCTGGCGCACGCGCGCCGGCGCATGGATATCATGGTCGACCAGGACGTCGGCGATGCGATTGGCCGTGGTCTTGTGCCCGAAGGCGACGACCTCGATCGGCAGGGGAAAGGCGCCGAGCACCGGAACCACCTTGGCGGCGTCGGCGATGACGATGCAGCGGCTGGACGCCTCCCACACCAGTTTTTCACGCAACAGGGCGGCGCCGCCCCCCTTGATCAGGGCCAGGCCGGGACCGACCTCGTCCGCGCCGTCGACGGTCAGGTCGATGCGCGGCGTGTCTTCCAGCGTCGATAGGGTCAGGCCCAGATCGCGCGCCAGGTCGGCGGTCTTTTCGGATGTGGGGACGCACCGCAGACCGGACAGATTGCGGGCAGCCAGAGCCTTGACGAACCAGGCGGCCGTCGAGCCGGTGCCCAGGCCCACCACCATGCCGGGCTCGACATGCTGGGCGGCGGCTTCGCCGGCGTTCTTCTTTTGCAGATCGCTCATTTCAGCTTAGCGGCCTTGGCCGCCTCCTTCTTGGCCTTGGCCTTTTCACGGAAGTCGGCGGCGGCTTGCGGCCTGTTCGTCTGGCGGGCCCGGCCGAAGGCGAGGGCGTCGGCCGGCACGTCCTCGGTGATGACGGAGCCGGAGGCGACCAGGGCGCCCGCGCCGACCGTCACGGGGGCGACGAGACTGGAATTGGAGCCGACGAAGGCGCCGGCCCCGACCTCGGTCTGCGCCTTGTTGAAGCCGTCATAGTTGCAGAAGATGGTTCCCGCCCCGATGTTGGCGCCGGCGCCGACCGATCCATCGCCCAGATAGGCCAGGTGATTGGCCTTGGCGCCCTCGGCCATACAGACGTTCTTGACCTCGACGAAGTTGCCGACCTTGGCGCCCCTGCCCAGGTCCGCGCCTGGCCGCAGCCGGGCGTAGGGGCCGACCTCCGCCCCGGCCGCCACGCGCGCGCCCTCGATATGGCTGAAGCTGCGGATGCGCGCCCCGCCCTCGATCACGGCGCCCGGCCCGAAGACCACATAGGGTTCGATGACCGTTCCGCCTCCGACCTGGGTGTCCCAGGCGAAGTGGACGGTGTCCGGCGCGCTCATGGTCACGCCGGCGGCTAAGAAGGTCTCGCGCTGAACCTTTTGGAACAGGGCCTCGGCCTGGGCCAGTTCCGCCTGGGCGTTGACCCCCATGACCGCGTCCTCATCGGCGAAGACGGCGCGGGTGGGATGGCCGGCCTTGCGCGCCAGTTCGACGACGTCAGTCAGATAGTATTCGCCCTTGGCGTTATCGTTGCGGACCTGGGCCAACAGGGAAAAAAGCAGGGCGGCCGGCGCGGCCATGACGCCCGAGTTGCAGGCCGTGACGGCCAGCACCTCGGGCGAGGCCTCCTTGGCCTCCGTGATGGCGGTCAGGATGTCGCCCTCGAGGATCAGACGGCCATAGGCGCCCGGGTCGCGGGCTTCGAAACCGATCACGGTGACCCCCGACGCGCCGAAGACAGGCGCGATGTCGGCGGCCTTCAGCAGGGGGACGTCGCCATAGGTGACGACCACGTCTCCTTCGAACCCGGCCAGAGCCTGTTCGGCGGCGCGCACGGCGTGACCGGTGCCCAGGGGCGGGTCCTGGACAGCGATCGCAGCCTCGCCCAGGCGGTTGACGACGTGGGCCCGGACCTCCGGCGAATGCTCGCCCACCACCACGACCACCCGCTCGCAGCCTAGGGCCTCGGCGGCGTCAATGGCGTGATCCAGCATGGCGCGCCCGCCGACCGGATGCAGCACCTTGGGCAGGGGCGATTTCATCCGCGTGCCCTGGCCGGCGGCGAGGATGATGGCGGCGCGGGGCGGCGTCTGGGTCATGGATCGATCCGGCTGTCGGTCTTGGTCTGTCGCCCTCTAGCGCGCCTGGGTCCAGGCGTCACGGGGGCGTGGCGGGCGGGATCAGACGTCCAGCTCTTCCTTCACGAACTGGGCGTTTTCCTGGATAAACTGGAAACGGGCCTCAGCCCGCTTGCCCATCAGCCGTTCGACCAAATCCTCGATGCTCGCCTCGGCGTCCGGCACTGTGATCCGGGCCAGGGTGCGCTTCTTCGGGTCCATGGTGGTCTCCTTCAGCTGGGAGGCCATCATTTCGCCCAGGCCCTTGAACCGGCCGATCTCGGTCTTCTTGCCCTTGAAGACGGTGGCCAGAAGCTCGTCGCGGTGGACGTCGTCGCGGGCGTATTCGCTCAAGGGGCCGGCGGAGATCCGGTACAGCGGCGGCAAGGCCATGAAGACCCGGCCCTGACGGATCGTCTCGGGCATGACGCGATAGAAGAAGGTGATCAGCAGGGCCGCGATGTGGGCGCCGTCGACGTCGGCATCGGTCATGATGATGATCCGCTCGTAGCGGAGGTCGTCGATGTTGAAGCGATTGCCGGGCTGGACGCCGAGCGCCAGGGCCAGATCGGACAGTTCGACGTTCTGGCGCAGCTTGTCCGCCGTGGCCGACGCGACGTTCAGGATTTTGCCGCGCAGGGGCAGGATGGCCTGGGTGGTGCGGTCGCGCGCCTGTTTGGCCGAGCCGCCGGCTGAATCGCCTTCGACGATGAAGAGTTCGGTGCCCTCGGCGGCCTGACGCGAGCAGTCGGAGAGTTTACCGGGCAGGCGCAGCTTGCGGGTGGCGGCGGCGCGCTGGACCTCCTTGTCCTTGCGGCGGCGCAGCCGGTCTTCGGCCCGGTCGATGACGAAGCCGAGCAGGGCGTTGGCCTGTTTGGGGCTTTCGGTCAGCCAGTGGTCCAGCGGGTCGCGCAGCAGCTGTTCGACGATCCGCGCCCCCTCGGGCGAGGACAGACGGTCCTTGGTCTGGCCCTGGAACTCGGGATTGCGGATGAAGACGCTGATCAGGGCGCCGGCGTTGGCGATGACGTCCTCGGCCGTGATGATGGCGGCGCGTTTCTCATTGGTCAGTTCGCCATAGGCCTTGAGCCCCTTGACCAGGGCCGCGCGGAAGCCGGCTTCGTGCGTGCCGCCGTCGGGGGTGGAGACGGTGTTGCAGTAGGACTGGATGAAGCCGTCCGCCTCGCCGAAACCGGCGGGCGACCAGGTGACCGCCCATTCGAAGGCGCCCGCCTCGCCCTGACGCTCGGCGCGGCCGGCGAAGGTGGGGGTGACGGTTTCCAGCTCACCGATGCGGTCGGCCAGGGCGTCGGCCAGGCCGCCGGGGAAGTGGAGCAGGGCCTGTGCCGGGGTGGCGTCGGTGATCCGTTCGGGGGCGCAGGTCCATTTGATCTCGACGCCGCGGAACAGATAGGCCTTGGAGCGCGCCATACGGAACAGGCGGGCGGGCTTGAAGGCCGCGCCGACACCGAAGATCTGCTCGTCCGGCTTGAAGCGGATCAGGGTGCCGCGCTTCTTGGACGGGCCGACCTGCTGGATCGGGGCCAGGACATGGCCGCGCGAGAAGGCCTGCCTCCACTCGAAACCGTCGCGCCAGACCGTGACCTCGACGCTTTCGCTGAGGGCGTTGACGACCGAGACGCCGACGCCGTGCAGGCCGCCCGAGGTCTCATAGGCCTTTCCCGAGAATTTGCCGCCCGAGTGGAGGACGGTCATGACCACCTCCAGCGCCGACTTGCCGGGGTGTTTGGGGTGCGGGTCGACGGGGATGCCGCGGCCGTCGTCGCGGACGGACAGATAGCCTTCGGCGTCCAGATCGACGGTGATCAGCCGTGCGTGGCGGGCCACCGCCTCGTCCATGGCGTTGTCGAGGACTTCGGCGAACAGGTGGTGCAGGGCGCGTTCGTCGGTGCCGCCGATATACATGCCGGGGCGTTTGCGGACGGGCTCCAGGCCTTCCAGCACCTCGATCGAGGAGGCGGAATAGCCGCCGGGGACCGCAGCGGCCGGGGTCGGTGCGGGCGCAGGGGCGGGCGCCGCCGCAGCGCCCGGCGTCGGGACAGGCTTGGGCGCCTCCGGCTTCGGAGGCTGGGGCGTGTCGTCAAAAGCGAAGAGATCGGCGGCCATTCACATAGTCTGAGGCGATTCGGGGCCGGTTCTGGTAGGCCCGCTGGGGCGGTCGAGCAAGCGGCGGTCGTGCCGGAACGGGATCGAAGGTCACGGCGCGGGCCAAAATCGCCAGCATCAGCACCCAGGGCAGGTTGGCGTGGGTCAGAAGCACGCTCTCCGAAAGGCTCAGGACGAAGAAGCCCGTCATATAGCCCAGGCTCCAGAAACCCTCGCGCGCGCCCATTCCGTTCAGCCGGGCCAGAATCATCACCGCCGAAACGGCCATCACCAAACCCACGAGGACGGCGCCGGGCCAGCCCAGCTGGACCAGAAGGTCGATCCAGCCGTTGTGGGCCGAGGGAACCGGCCATTGGGTCTCTACTCGGATCGCGCGCGCGGGGATGGAGTCCACGCCCCAGAAGGCGCTGAAACCGTAGCCGGTCCAGGGACGGTCGGCCACCTTGCGCATCAACGCCTCCCAAATCAGGGTCCGGCCGGTCAGGGAGGGATCCTTGCCCAGGGCTTCGAGGATGACGGCGGACTGTGTGTTCCAAAGCCAGGCGCCGCCGGCCGCCATGACGACCCCCAACCAGACCGCAACCACGGTGACGGCGGCTCCGCCTTGGCGAAGCACCCACCAGCCGCCGACCATGCCGACCCCCAGGATCAGGCACAGCAGGGAGGTCTTGGACTGGGTGGCGACCACCAGAAGCGTGGTGAGGGCCAGGGTCAGGAGGGCGATCCAGGGTTTGCGGCCATTGTCAGCCAGATGATCGGCGACAAGAACGGCGGCGGCCGAGACGGCGCCGACCACCATGACCAGGCCCATCTGGTTCTTTTCGTACCAGAGCCCGCGCCACAGGCCGGCGTTGTCCAGTTGGTGCACTCCGATCCGAGGAAACAGGAAGACCATGATCAGGCTGCCGATCGCCATCACCAGGCCCGCGCGCATCAACAGGCGGGGCAGGGCGGAGCCATTAAAGACGGCGCCCAGATAGACGGCGAAGGCGCTGTTGATCGCCAGGGCGATGACGCGCCGCTCCGTCACCTCCGCATCGATCGACCAGTACTGCGACACATAGGCCAGGCCGACGAGGGCGCCCACCGCCAGCCAGGCCGGCCAGGCGCGAATGACGCGCTCGAACCGGAAGACGATCAGCCCCGCCGTCACCGCATAGACCGGCAGCCACAGGAACCGCAGCATGGGGGTCTCGCTCTGATCCGGCGCAAAGACGGGCGCGAAAAGGGCGCCGGTCAGCATGAAGACGACGAAGCCCGCCGCCCACTGCTCCCAGGCGGGCGGATCGGTCGGCTGATCGAATCGGTCAGGCGAGGCGCGCACGCCCAAGGGTGACGCCGCCCGCTTAAGGAAGGGTGAGCGCGGCGCGGAAGGCCGCCAGTCCCCGCTCCAGGTCCGCAATCAGGTCCGACGGGTCTTCCAGCCCCACATGCAGTCGGATCAGCTCCCCCTCCAAGGCGGGCGGGTAGACGCGATAGGCCGTCTGATGGGTTTCGTGGGTGATCAGGCTTTCGAATCCGCCCCAAGAATAGCCCATGCCGAACAGGCGGAGGGCGTCAAGCAGGGCCTGGCCGGCGGCCTCGGTCCCCCCCTTCAGAACGACCCCCATCAGGGAGGCGGCGCCGGTGAAGTCGCGTGTCCACAGCTCATGGCCGACAGAGCCGGGCAGGGGCGGATAAAGGACGCGGGACACCTCGGGCCGGGCCTGCAGCCATTCGGCGATGATCAGACCCGACCGACCCTGTTCGGCGTAGCGCAGCGGCAGGGTGCGCAGGCCACGCAGGGCCAGCCAGGCGTCGTCGGGCGAAACGTGCCAGCCCAGGTCTTCGATCGTATCTGCGATCGCCCGGCGACAGGCTGAATCCGTGACGGCGATCCCGCCCATCAGGACGTCGGAATGGCCGGAAACATATTTGGTCAGGGCCTGGACGCTGACGTCCACGCCGTGGGCCAGGGGTTTGAAGGCCAGGCCGGCGCCCCAGGTGTTGTCGATCATGCTGAGAACGCCGCGTTCTCGACAGGCCCGAGCCACCGCCTCGACGTCGATCATTTCAAACGTCAGGGAGGCGGGCGACTCCATCAGGACCAGGCGGGTGCGCGGCCCGATCGCGGCGATCACCGTTTCAGCATCCGCATCGGCCGGCAAAAATCGTGACGTGACGCCACGCGCGGCCTGGTAGCGGGACAGAAAGCGTCGCGACGGACCATAGAGGGCGTCGGTCGTGATCACCTCGTCGCCCGGCCGGGTCAGGGCCAGCAGAGGCACGGTGACGGCGGCGAGGCCGGAGGGGACGATAAAGGCGTCCTCGGCCCCTTCCAGATCGGCCAGGGCGGCGCGCAGCTGGCGCGCGGCCGCCCCGCCGTCCAGGCCGTAGGTGGGGCCATCGGCGTTATCCCGCATGACCGCCGCACGGTCGCTGAGCATGGTCGAGGCCCGCTCGACGGGCGGATTGACCGGACGGCGGCCCTGCCCCCGGCGTGTGGCGGACGAGATCAGGCGGGTGCGGTCCGAATGCGGCGACATGGCCTCTCCGATGGCTTGCGGATCAGGGTCTAAAGGCCTCTAAAGTCGGCCGGGCGCAAGCGGAGGAGACGAACGCGATGCGGATCATGGCGATCGGAGCGATGACGGTCCTGCTGTTGGCGGCGGCTTGCGGCCGCGACGACACGAGACGCGCCGCCGAAGACGACGCCCCCCCGGTCCCGGCGCCAGCGGTGACGACCGATCGTCCCGAAAGTCCGACCCTGGTGGCGGTCAAGCGCCGCGGGCGGCTCAATTGCGGGGTGCATCAGGGTCTGGTGGGCTTCGCCCACACCGACAATCGCGGGCAATGGCGAGGTTTCGACGCCGACTTCTGCCGGGCCATGGCGGCGGCGATCCTGGGCGACGCCGAGGCGGTGCGCTTCGTGCCCCTGTCGGCCTCAGACCGGTTCGCCGCCTTGGATGAGGGCAGGATCGACGTCCTTTGGCGCAACTCATCCTGGACCATGAGCCGCGACGCCGGAGAAGGCTTCGTCTTCGCCGGCGTCAACTATTACGACGGCCAGGGCTTTCTGGTGCGACGGTCACTCAGCCTGAACAGCGCGACTGAGCTGAATGGGGCGCGGGTCTGCGTCCAGGCCGGCTCGACCGCACAGGCCAACGCCGACGACTTCTTCAGGTCACGGGGGATCCCGTACCGGCCTGTCGTCTTGCCCACGGAGGAGGCGGCGCGCGACGCCTATGGCCGCGAGGACTGCGACGCCCTGAGCGCCGACATTTCGGCCCTCGCCGCCTCGCGCGCCGTCCTGGCCGACTCCCAGGCGCACACGATATCGTCAGACGTGGTGTCCAAGGAGCCCCTGGGACCGGTTGTCCGCGCGGGCGACGACCGCTGGGCCGACGTGGTCCGCTGGACCCTCAACGCCGTCATCCTGGCCGAAGAACTGGGCGTGACTCAGGGAAACGTCGAGGCCCAGGCCAAAGACGCCCGCGACCCGCGGATCCGGCGTCTGCTGGGCGCAGAGGGGGATTTCGGCGCCATGCTGGGCCTGTCGAAGACCTGGGCGAAGGACGCTGTTTCCGCAGTCGGCAACTATGGCGAAATCTTTGATCGAAACCTGGGATCTCAATCGCCGCTCGACCTGGCACGCGGATTGAACGCACAGTGGAACGGTCGGCCGCCCGGCTTGATCTATGGATTGCCGATCCGTTAAGCGCGACGACTTGCATCGTTTTCTGGGGGACAGATGACTGAGACCAAACGCGGGGGCTTGGCGCTCCACTGGCTGATGCTGATCGGCTTCACCGTCGGCTTGGCCGCCGGCCTTTGGGTCAATTTGACCCTCGGCGCCGACACGCCCTGGGTCGTCTGGCTGACCGACAACGTCACCGGCCCGGCCGGTCAGATCTTCCTGCGCCTGCTGTTCATGATGGTGATCCCCTTGCTGTTCTCAGCCCTGGTCATCGGGGTGGCGGAGATGGGGGATCTGAACGCCCTTGGCCGGGCGGGGATCAGGACCCTGCTTCTGACCATATTGGTGTCCGGCATCGCCGTGGTCATAGGGCTGGTGATGGTCAATCTGTTGCAGCCCGGTCGCGGCGTCGATCCGGCCATGGCTCAACAGTTGCTGGAGCAGGGCCGCGACGGCGCGGCCGGGATCGTCCAGAATGCGCCGGAGACCATCCAGCTCGGAGACTTCTTCCTAGACCTGGTTCCGTCCAACGCGGTCACGGCGGCGGCGGAGAACCAGATCCTGCCGCTCATGGTTTTCGCCCTGTTCTTCGGCATCGGCCTGGTCATGGCCAAGAGCCCCGCCACCGACCGCCTCCAGCAGGTCATCGAAGGCATTCTCGAAGTCACGATGAAGCTGATCAACCTCTTCATTAAACTGGCGCCCATCGCCATCGCCTGCCTGATGTTCAATCTGGCGGCCCTGTTCGGCTGGGATCTGCTGGTGCGTCTGGCCGCCTTCGTCGGCGTCGCCGTGGGGGCCATGGCGATCCATATGTTCCTGGTCTATCCCCTGGTCATCTGGATTCTGGGCGGACGCTCGCCGTTCGGCTTCTTCAAGGCGGTGCGCGAGCCCATGGTGGTGGCCTTCTCCACCGCCTCATCCAACGCCTCCCTGCCGGTGTCGCTGAAGGCGGCCGAGCACGAGTTGAAACTGCCGCGCAAGATCGCCCGCTTCGTTCTGACCGTCGGCGCCACCGCCAACCAGAACGGCACGGCCCTGTTCGAGGGGGTGACGGTGCTGTTCCTGGCCCAGTTTTTCAATATTGAGCTGAGCCTGACCCAGCAGGTGATCGTCATGCTGGTTTGCATCCTGGGGGGAATCGGCACGGCGGGCGTTCCGGCCGGCTCACTGCCCGTGGTGGCCATGATCCTGGTCATGGTGAAGGTGCCGCCGGAAGGAATCGGTCTGATCCTGGGCGTCGACCGCTTCCTGGATATGTGCCGCACGACGCTGAACGTCACCGGCGACCTGGTGCTGGCCACCGTCGTCTCGCGCGGCGAGAAGGACGATCCGGTCGAGCCGATCACCGAAACCCAGGCCTCGCCGCCGATCCTGGCCTGAGCGGCGTCAGGCCCCGGTGGCGACGGGGGTGTCGGTTCGAGATCCCCATTCAGCCCATGATCCGTCATACAGGCGCGACGGCCGCCCCAGGGTTTCGAGCGCCAGGCTGATGATTGCGGCCGTGACGCCGGATCCGCAGGTCGTCACGACCGGCCGGGCCGGGTCCAGTCCGGCGTCGGCCAGGACGTCGTTCAGGGACGCCCCCTGTTTCAGCCGACCGTCGCCGTCGATCAGGGCGGCGTAGGGCAGGTTGATCGCGCCGGGCATATGGCCCGCACGGACGCCGGGTCGGGGTTCCGCCGCCTGGCCGGCGAAGCGGGCGGGACCGCGGGCGTCGGCGACCTGAATCCCCTCTGCGAGTGCGGCGCGCACATCATTCAGGCCGGCGACTGCGTCCGCGTCGAAATCCGGGGTGAAACGGGCGGGCGAAGGCGGAGCCGGGGTCCCGGCTTCGACGGGGCGTCCCTCGGACTTCCACTTCGGCAGACCGCCGTCCAGCACCTGGACATGGGCGGCGCCCATGACCTTCAGCATCCAGCGGACGCGGGCCGCCGAAAACAGGCCGACGGAATCATAGACCACCACCCGGTCCGTCTCGCCGATCCCCAGGTCCGACAGGGCGGATGCAAAGGCTGCGGGCGAGGGCAGCATGTGGGGCAGGCCGCTGGAGCCGTCCGAGACGCCGTCCAGATCGAAGAATCGGGCGCCGGGAATATGTTCGACCGCGAACTCGGCCCGGCCGTCCCGTCCGTCCAGATGCCAGCTGGCGTCCAGTATGCGCAGCGACGGATCGTCCGTCAGGGCGGCGAGATCCCCCGTGGAAATCAGGGGAAAGAGGGGCGAGGTCTGGGTCATGGCCCCAGCCTAATGTCAGGCGCGGTCCAGCACCAGTTGCACCACGTCGGTCCGCCGCGATCGGAAGCCCGCCTCGCAATAGGCCAGATAGAAGCGCCACAGGCGGCGGAACCGCTCGTCGAAACCGGTGATGCGCCGGATGTCGGACCAGGCGGCCTGGAAGCGATCGTCCCAGAGCTTCAGCGTCTCGGCATAGTCCAGACCGAACCGCTCGATGGGGCCCCAGGTCAGGCCGGCGGCGGCGACGACCGGCTTCAGCCGCTCTTCCGACGGCAGCATGCCGCCGGGGAAGACGTATTTCTGAATGAAGTCGGTGCGGGCGTTGTATTCGTCGAACAGGGACTCCTGGATGGTGATGATCTGGAGGCCGGCGCGGCCGCCGGGCTTCAGCACCTCGTGGATCTTGCCGAAATAGGCGGGCCAGTATTCCTTGCCGACCGCCTCGAACATCTCGATGGAGGCGACGCGGTCGAACCGACCCTGGACGTCGCGATAGTCGGTCAGTTCGATCGTCGCCCGGTCCGAAAGGCCGGCGTTGAACAGGCGCCGGCGGGCGAAATCGTACTGTTCCTTCGAAATGGTCAGGCCGGTGACCTGGGCGCCGATCTCGCGGGCGGCGAACTCGGCGAAGCCGCCCCAGCCGCAGCCGATCTCCAGCACCGACATGCCGGGCTTGAGGTCCATCATCCGGGCCAGGGCGGCGTATTTGGCCTGCTGCGCGGCCTCCAGCGACCGGTCGGCGCCGTCGAACCGGGCCGAGGAATAGGTCATCGAACGGTCCAGCCAGGTCGAGTAGAAGGCGTTGCCCAGGTCGTAGTGGGCGTGGATGTTCTTTTTCGAGCCTGTCCGGCTGTTGCGGTTGCGCCGGTGGGCCAGCCAGTTGACCGCCTTCATCAGCCAGTTGCCGTCGAACAGGCGGCGGATGTGGTCATAGTTCTCGACCAGGGTCTCCAGCAGGGCGGCCAGATGGGGGCTGTCCCATTCACCGGCCATATAGGCCTCGGCGAAGCCGATGTCGCCGGCGGCCAGGACGCGGCGGGCGAAGCGATAGTCCTTGACTTCAAGCACGCCGCTGGGGCCGGGACGCGCGCCCTCCAACACATGGACCTCGCCGTTCGGCAGACGAACGGTGAGGCGGCCGAAGGTCCAGTTCGACGCCAGCAGACGCAGCAGCAGGCCGAAAACGCGTGGCGTGCGGGCGGCGGCGGCCTCGATGTCTAGAGCGGCGGCAGTCATGCAAGAACCTCTGTCTCAGTCGTCAGTCAGGATCAGCGGACGCATCGCGACCCGACACCGTCTTCAGGGCGTCGAGGGCGCGCGCACGCGCCTGGGCATGATCCAAGATAGGGTGCGGATAGTCCGTTCCAAGCCTCACTCCCGCGTCGCGCAGAACTTCGGCCGGGGCTGTCCACGGCGAATGGAGCCAACGATCCGGAAGGCGGCGCAGCTCGGGAACCCAGCGGCGGACATAGGCGCCGTCGGGGTCGAACTTTTCGCCCTGACCTATGGGATTGAAGATGCGGAAATAGGGGGCGGCGTCGGCGCCCGAGCCCGCCACCCACTGCCAGTTCTGCACATTGCTGGCCAGGTCGGCGTCCACCAGAGTGTCCCAGAACCAGGCCTCCCCCTCGCGCCAGTCGATCAGCAGATGTTTGACCAGGAAGGAGGCCGCGACCATCCGCACCCGATTATGCATCCAGCCGGTCGTCCACAGTTGACGCATGCCGGCGTCGACCAGGGGATAGCCGGTGCGGCCCCGCTTCCACGCCTCCAGGGCCTCGGGATCGTTTCGCCAGGGCATGGCCTCATATTCCGGGCGGAAGGCCCGGTCGACGATCGTCGGGAAATGGTGGAGCAGATGGGCTGAGAAGTCGCGCCAGCCCAGCTCGGAGACGAACTTGGCCGCCTCGGCCGCCGGCGCGGTCTCGCGGACCCGATGGGCCGCACGCCAGGGGCTGATCTCGCCCCAGTGAAGGTGAGGCGACAGGCGGCTGGTGGAGGACAGGCCGGGGCGGTCGCGGTCGGCCGCATAGGTCTTCGCGCCGCGCGCCAGGAAGTCGGACAGGGCCGCCGCGGCGCTGGCCTCGCCCGGCGTCCAGTCGAAGCCTTTCGACCAGTCGGGTCGGGTGGGGTGCAGACCCCAGTCGTCCACCGCTTCGCTCGCCACCTCGGCCGGGGTCTCGATCCGACGCGGTCCGGTCGTGTGCGGCGGCGGCTCAATGTTCGCCAGCAGGGCCTTCATAAAGGGGGTGAAGACCTGGTAGGGGGCGTCTGAGCCGTTCAACACGTCGCCTGGCCGGGCCATCAGCGACCCGTTGAAGCCCCGGCAGTCGACGCCGGCAGACTTCAGCTCATGGGCGATCTCGGCGTCGCGGGCGAAGGCGGCGGGCTCGAATAGACGGTTCATGAAGACGGAGTCTGCTCCGGTTTCGTGGACCAACACCTGAAGCTGCACCAGGGTCTCGCCACGCCGCAGGATCAGCCGCGATCCTCGCTCGCGCAGCGCGGCGTCCAGGGCGCGCAGAGACTTGTCCAGCCACCACAGCGAGGCGGCGCCCGCCGGGCGGTCCGGGTCGCGGTCCAGGATGAAGACCGGCAGGACCGGACGGCCGGTCGCGGCGGCCTGGTTGAGGGCGGGATTGTCGTGCAAGCGAAGGTCGCGGCGAAACCAAAGGACGACAGGCTTGGGGGCCACGCAGGCGAACTCCATGATGATAGCTTGCGCTCACGGGAAATGAGCGCCACCTGATGGCCTCATAGCTGCGGCAAACGCCGCTCCCATAACGCCTGAACTTCGAAAGAGCCGCCTCGTGAGCCGACCCAACGCCGTCATTACGTTGTCCGAAGGTCTTCGGACGCCTGTCGTCATCGGCGGCGGCGCCCGAATCGTCTTCATCGCCGGTCCGTGCCAGATGGAGAGCCGCCAGCACGCCCTGGAGACGGCCCATGCGCTGAAGGAAATCGGCGAGCGGCTGAAGGTCGGCATCATCTACAAGACCAGTTTCGACAAGGCGAACCGGACCAGCGCGACGGCGGCGCGGGGCATCGGTCTGAAGGACTCCCTGCCGATCTTCGCCGAGATCCGCGAGGTCACCGGCCTGCCGACCCTGACCGACGTCCACTCCGAGGCCCAGTGCGGACCCGTCGGCGAGGTGGTCGACGTGCTGCAGATCCCGGCCTTTCTGAGCCGCCAGACGGACCTGCTGTTGGCCGCGGCCGCGACCGGCAAGGCGATCAACATCAAGAAGGGCCAGTTCCTGGCCCCCTGGGACATGAAGAACGTCGTGGCCAAGGTGGTCGGAGCCGGCAATCCGAACGTCATGGCCTGCGAGCGGGGCGCCAGTTTCGGCTACAACACCCTGGTCAGCGACATGCGGGCGCTTCCGGTGCTGCGCGACATCGGCTGCCCGGTCGTGTTCGACGCAACCCATAGCGTCCAGCAGCCGGGCGGGCAGGGCACGTCTTCGGGCGGTCAGCGCGAGTTCGTGCCGGTTCTGGCCCGCGCCGCCGTTTCGGTGGGCGTGGACGCGGTCTTCATGGAGACCCACCCGGACCCCGACAACGCTCCGTCGGACGGCCCGAACATGGTGCCGCTGGATCAGTTCGAGGCCCTGGCGGCCCAGCTGATCGCTTTCGACGATCTGGCCATCCAGATCGGCGCCAAGACGCCTCAGGTCTGACATGACGCCCCGGATGATCGTGGTGACCGGCGGCGCCGGCTTCATCGGCTCCAACATCGTGGCTCGGCTGACGGAGGAGACGGCCTATGACGTCGTCGTCTGTGATCGGCTGGAGACGGCCGATCTGGGCAAGTGGCGGAATCTGGCCAAACATCCGATCGCGGATTTCTGGTCTCCCGAGGAGATGTTCGACCAGCTGGAGCGCCATGCCGAACGGATCGAGGCCGTGGTCCATATGGGTGCGATCTCCTCGACGACCGAGCCCGACGCGGACCTGATCCTTCGGACCAACTTCACCCTGTCGCGCGATCTGTGGGACTGGTGCGCCATCCGCAATGTCCGCCTGATTTACGCCTCCTCCGCCGCCACCTACGGCGACGGCGAGACGGGGTTCAACGACGATGACGACGCCCTGTCCCTGGGGCAGCTGCGGCCCCTGAACGCCTATGGCTATTCCAAGCTTCTGTTCGACCAGTACGCGGTTCGACAGGCGGACCGGGACCAGGCGCCGCCGCAATGGGCCGGGCTGAAATTCTTCAACGTCTATGGACCGAACGAGGGCCACAAGGGCGGGATGAAGTCGGTCGTCGCCCAGATCTGGCCCAAGGTGGCGGCGGGCGAGACCGTCAGCCTCTTCCGCTCGCACAACCCCGCCTATGCTGACGGGGGTCAGCTGAGGGACTTCGTCTATGTGGACGATGTGGTCGATGTGATCGAGTTCCTGCTGCAATCGCCTCAGGTCTCGGGGATCTTCAACGCCGGATCGGGCCAGGCCCGCTCCTTCGCCGACCTGGCGCGCGCCACCTTCGCCGCAGCCGGCAAGCCTGAGGCGATCGCCTATATCGACATGCCGGAGGTCATCCGCGACCGATACCAGTATTTCACCCAGGCGCGGATGGATCGCATCCGGGCTGCGGGTTTCGAGGGACAGGCGACGCCTCTGGAAGAGGGAGTGCGGCGCTATGTTCAGCAATTCCTTTCTCAGCCAGATCCTTATCGATGAAACATCTGACATTGCGTCAATGGATTGGATACAGCGGCTTTGTCCTGGTCTTTCTGTTGACGGCGGCGGTGGCCGTCTGGCGGGGCGACATTCTGCGCGCCGCCCTTGATCCGCAGATTCCGTTTCAGACCTATCGCCCGCCCCCGGCGCCCGACTACGCCCAGCCCTCGGCCTGGGCCCTTCTGGACGCGCGGGTGCAAGGGTCCGGCGCGGCCAATGTCTTCTTCGTCCATTCGACGACCTTCGACGGCGGCCGCGACTGGAACGGCGCGATCGGCGACAAGAAGGCCGACGCCTATCTGGAGCGCGTGGTTCTGCCGAACTACGCCGGACCCTTCGCTCGCGCCGGCGCCGTCAGCGCGCCCCGCTATAGGCAGGCCAGCCTCTATACGCGGCTGACCCTGCGCGACGACGCGCGCGAAGCGCGCGCCTTCGCCTATGACGATGTTCTGTCCGCCTTCGACGTCTGGCTGGGTCGCCATCCGACGGGCCCCATCGTCCTGGCGGGGGTGGAGCAGGGGGCCGATCTTCTGGATCGTTTGATCCGGGAACGGATCGCGCCTGATCCCGTGCTCAGAAGCCGGATGGTCGCGGCCTATCTGATGGACGCCATCATCGCCGTCGAAAACCTGCCGGCCGACACGCCGCCCTGCGCCGACCGGCGGCAGATCCACTGCGTCGTCGCCTGGTCTCAAGTCGGCGCTCCCGATGATGCGGCCGCGCATCGCCGGCTTCGACGGGCGACGGTTTGGGACGAGCGCGGACAGTTCGTCGATCTTGCGGGCCGCCGCCCGGTCTGCGTCAATCCGGTGACGGGCGGAACGGGCGAAGCGCGCGTCCCCGCACGGCTTCATCGCGGCGCCACCAACGCCACCGGCCTGGAATGGGGCGCAAGGCCGGCCCTGATGGCGCGGGAGGTCGAGACCCAGTGCCGCGACGGATTGCTGCGCCACAGCTGGCCTGATCTGGAGTCCTTCAAGGAAAGAGGGAGTTGGGCGGATCGACGAAAAGCCCGCCCTTACAACTTGTTCTATGGTGATATTGAAGAAGATGTTGCGGAGCGTCTGGCGGTTTACGCCGCTCGGGCGGGCTGAAACGGTCGTCTCGCGTCCGGTTTTTATGGCGCAGCCGCCTGCCGCGGCGTAACCTGGGGTTCTCAAGGAGGACCCCCATGGACGTGCTCACCATCTTCGCCGGCGTTCTGCTGTTCCTCGCCGTCTCGCTGCTGTTCAGCGTGATCAAGATCGTGCCCCAAGGGCGCGAATTCACAGTCGAACGGTTCGGAAAATACACCAAGACCTTGAGCCCCGGCATTGGCTTTCTGACCCCGTTCGTGGAACGAATCGGCAAGCGGATGAACATGATGGAGCAGGTTCTTGACGTACCGACTCAGGAAGTCATCACCAAGGACAACGCCATGGTCCGGGTGGATGGCATCGTCTTCATCCAGGTGATGGACGCCGCCCGCGCCGCCTATCGGGTCGACGACCTGACCTACGCCATCGCTCAACTGTGCATGACCAATCTGCGAACTGTGGTCGGCTCAATGGAGCTGGACGAGGTGTTGAGCCAGCGCGACAGCATCAACACCCGCCTGCTGCACGTCATCGACGCGGCGACCGAGCCCTGGGGCGTCAAGGTCAACAGGATCGAGATCAAGGACCTGACCCCGCCGACCGACGTCACCAACGCCATGGCCCGTCAGATGAAGGCCGAGCGCGAACGCCGCGCTGTGGTGACCGAAGCCGACGGCGAGAAACAGGCCGCCATCGCCCGCGCCGAGGGCGCCAAACAGGCAGCCATTCTGGAGGCCGAAGGCCGCAAGGAGGCCGCCTTCCGCGACGCCGAGGCGCGCGAGCGGGAAGCCGAGGCGGAAGCCCGCGCCACCGCCATGGTGTCGGAAGCCATCGCCCGAGGGGACGTCAACGCCATCAACTATTTCGTCGCCCAGAAATACGTCGAGGCCTTCGCCGACCTGGCCCGCAGCCCTCAGCAGCGGACCGTCATCGTTCCGGCGGAAATGGGCGCCCTCGTCGGCACGATCGCCGGCATCGGCGAGATGGTCGGCTTGGCCAAGGCTCAGCAGCAGGACGCGCCGCAGCCTGCTCGGCCAACGACGACCGCACGTCGTTCGTCGGTTCCGCCGACCGCCTGATCGGAGCGCGCGACATGACCCTTGTGGCCGATCTCTACGCCGCCCAGCCGTTCTGGATCTGGCTGGGCGTGGGCGTGCTCCTTCTGGCGGTGGAGGCGATGTTCTCGACCGAATGGCTGCTGTGGCCTGCGGTCTCGGCGGGACTGGTGGCGGTGATGACGGCGGTGGGTCTGCGTCTGGGCCTGCCGGGCGAGGTCGCCGTCTTCGCCGTTCTGACTGTGATCGCCACCATTCTGTCGCGGCGTCTGGTGCAGAAAGCCAATCCGCCCGGCCAGGACATCAACGATCGGGACAGTCGTCTGCTTGATCAGCGCGCCCGGGTCGTGGAGGCCTTCGTCGCCGGCCGCGGGCGGGTGTTCGTATCCGGCGCCGAATGGGCTGCCGTGATCGAGGGCGAAGCGCCCGAACCGGGGCAGGACGTGGTGGTCAAGGGCGTCAGCGGATCGGTGCTGACCGTGCGCTCGGCCGTCTGAATCCAAGCCGGCGCTTCAGCTGGACAGAAAGGCTTTCAGCGCCGCGGGCTTGATGGGTTTGGGCAGCAGCACCGCCCCGGCGGCGGTCGCCTGATCGTTCAAGCCGTCGCGCGTATCGGCCGTGACCAGGGCGATCCGCCGCACCCCCAACGGCCTCAGCCAGTCGATCACTGCGAATCCTTCCGGCCCTTCGCCAAGATGCAGATCGATCAGGGCGGCGTCGAACGGCCCCGTCGCGGCCTTTGCGGCCTCAAGGCTGGACGCTGTCACCGGACGGGCGCCCCAGCGTGTCAGCAGGGCCGTCAAGGCGTCCAGGATCACCGGCTCATTGTCGACGCAGAGCACCCGCAAACCCGACAGAGGCAGCCGCGCCTCCTTCAGCGGCGCCGGCTCAGGCGGACGATCGGCGTGACGGCGCGGCGCCGTGATGCGGAAGGCGGTCCCGGCCCCGACGCGGGACGTCAGCGTCAGCGGATGATCCAGCAGGCTGGACAATCGCCGCACGATGGCCAGACCCAGCCCCGCGCCCGGTTCATCGACCGGCGCTCCGGGCAGGCGGACGAACTCCCCGAAAACGGTCTCACGATCGGCGTCGGGGATGCCTCGACCGGTGTCGCACACCAGGATCTGCACGGTCTCGCCCTTGCGCCGCGCCCCGACCAGCACCCGTCCGGTGTCCGTATACCGAATAGCGTTGGCGATCAGGTTCTGAAGCATCGACCGCAGCAGATCCCGGTCCGACTGCACCCACAGACCGCTCCGCACCAGAGTCAGCCGCAGCCCCTTGGCCTCCGCCACCGGCAGATATTCGCGCTCCAGCTCGTCGAACAGTCCGTCCAGCGACACCTGTGTCACGGCCGCCTTCACCCCGCCGGCCTCCAGCTTCGACAGGTTCAAAAGAGCGGTCAGAAGCCGGTGCGCGCTGTCTATGGCCCGGTCCGCATTCAGGGCCAGGGTGCGGCCGGCCGGCCCCGCCTCCGGTCCCGAGACGGCCGGCTCTTCCTTGAGGGCGGCGATGAACAGCCGCGCGGCATGCAAAGGCTGCAACAGGTCGTGGCTGGCGGCGGCCAGGAAGCGGGTCTTGGAGGCCGTCGCCTCCTCCGCCGCGCGCCGCGCTTCCTCGAGCCGAGCCGTCCGGTCGGCGACCCGAGCTTCCAGCCTTTCGTTGGCCTCTTCCAACTGGCTGGCCGCCCGCCGCAGGGCGGTGATGTCCGTATAGCTGGTCACATAGCCGCCGCCGGGAATCGGCGCCCCGGACGAACGCAGCACCCGCCCGTCCGGCTGAAGCCGTTCATGGTCATGGGGAATGCGCCGGCTCAAGGCTTCCAGCCGCCGCTCCACCCAGGTGTCAATGTCGTTGGGGCTTTCACCGCGTTCGGCGTTCAGTCGATAGATGCTGGCGATCGGCAAGCCGACGTGAACGAAGCCGGCCGGGAGATCGAACATAGACACATATCGGCGATTCCAGGCCGTTATGCGCAGGTCTTCGTCCACGACGATCACGCCCTGGTCGATATTGTCCAGGGTCGTCTGAAGCAGGTCCCGACTGAATTGGACGGCCTGGGACGCCTCGTCCAGCATCCGCACCACATCCTCGGGCGCGCGGCCGCCGCCGGCCAGGGCGGCGGCGATCACCCGCCGAGCCGAGGCCGCCCCGATGGCGCCGGCCAGCATCCGCTCCGCCGCCCTCGCCAATCCCGCATTGGCCGGATCGGCGTCTCGCAACCGGACATCGGTTTCGGCGCTCCAGGCCGCAAAGGCCCGCTCGGCGCGTTCGTCCCCGATGAAGCGGGCGACGAGGGCGCGCAGATCGCCGACCGAGGCGCCGGCCGGCGACGGCCGCGCCTCGAGCCAGTCGGGCCCCAGACGATCGACGAAGGCCCGCGCCTGGACTCGGTCGATCAGCCGCGGCTGGGCGAACCGCGACACCCCGACATAGGCGGCCAGGTTCAGCCCCAGGCTGACGAAGACGCCCAACGCCAGCGGGTCCTTAACCCCCAACATGACATGCAGATGCCAGGGCGCGGCCGGCGCCAGCTGGGGCAGGGCCAGCATGGCGATCCAGACCGTGATCCCGACGGTGACGCCCGCCAGGGCGCCGTGTGCGTGACCGCCGCGCCACAATACGGCGCCGAACAGGGCGGGCGCCAGTTGCGCCATGGCGGCGAAGGACACCAGCCCCATGGCCGCCAGCCCCCGCGACTGATCGGTCGCCTGATAGTAAAGCCAGGCCAGCAGCAGCACCGCCACAATGGCCCCCCGTCGCACCTGCAATATGATGCCCGACATGTCCGAGGCGTCGCCGCGCAACCGCCATCGGTCTCGCGCCAGGAAGGGCAGGATCAGGCTGTTGGAAACCATGGCCGACAGGGCCACGGCCTCGACGATGACCATGGCCGTGGCGGCGGAAAACCCCCCGACGAAGACGACGGCGGTCAGCCACGTCTCGCCCCGCCCGAACGGCAGGGCCAGAACCAGCAGGTCGGGGTTGGTCGAGGGTGCGAACAGGGCGCCGGCGGCCACCAACGGCAGCACCGCCAGGCTGGTCAGCACCAGATAGGCCGGAAAAATCCAGCGGGCCCGACGCACATGGCTGGGGTCGGCGCCTTCGACGAAGGCGACGTGAAACTGACGCGGCAGGCAGAAGATGGCCAGGGTGGCGATCAGGGCGATGGCCAGGAATCGGGGCGTCGGCTCAGGCGGGGCGGCAAGGGCGCCCAGCCCCTGTCGGATTGTCGCGCCCGATCCGTTCTGAATCAGCAACCACAGAGCGAAGGCCGCGACCAGAAGCAGAGCGCCCAGCTTGACCAGGGATTCTAACCCGATGGCCTGGATCAGGCCTCGATTATGTTCGGTCAGATCCGGCCGCCGCGCCCCGAACAATATGGCGAACCCCGCCAGCACCCCCGCCAGCACCAGAACGGTCAGGCTCTCGGAACCGGCCACCGGCGTCCCCGCCGTCAACAGGGCCCCCGCCATGGACAGGGATTTCAGCTGCAGCGCAATATAGGGCAGGGAGCCCAGTATGGCGACCAGGGTTACGACCGCGCCCAGGGTCTGGCTCTTGCCATAGCGGGACGCCACAAAATCCGCCATCGAGCCGACGTTCTCGCGCCGGGCGGCGGCGGCGATCCGGCGCCACAGAGGAAACAGCACCGTCAGCCCCAGCACCGGGCCGATGTAGATGGGCAGATACTCCCACCCCTCACGGGCCGCGGTGCCCACCGCGCCGTAATAGGTCCAGGAGGTGCAGTAGATGGCCAGAGACAGGGCGTAGACCGACGGCCCCAGGCCGCGCCCGCGCGCGCCCGGCCGCTCCTGGTGCCAAGCCACGCCGAACAGCACCGCCATATAGGCGACGACCAGGCCGAGGATCATCAGGCTGAACATGGGGGCATCTGAACCGGGCAGGGGGGCTTTCACAAGGGAAAGGCGGGGCGTCGTGATAGTTGGCGAAGGTGGTGCAGTCACCGGCGACAGCTATTTGACCATCTCGCGGTGGGCTGTCC